>NZ_JBOEQD010000006.1:0-196854 GCF_050689125.1 Rothia sp. L_38
GCCGGGTCCCCCGACCCAGCCTCATCAATACACACACATTTACACATCGGGGCTAGGCCCCATGCAAGAAACACACACTACTGCTTTCTTGAGATTCTCCAGGGCCACCCTGCGGGCGGCTGCTCTTTCGAACCTTGTACCTCTAGTATGGCGGAGCCTTCTTAAGCTCTTATATACCGTTCCTGTGCGCCAGCTGGGAATATTGGCCAGCTAGCCCGTCCTTACCGTAAGACATCCTGCGGTGCAGGGCCTCTAGCGGGCCGGGCTTGCCCGCCGCTTCAAGAGCCACCGCCACAAGAACCGTCACCAGCCACCCGGCGGTGCCAACCAGCAGGAGCACGGAGGCACCGGCGTCCGCAAAGAGCCCCAGGGCAAAGCCACCGAAGACCACTAAGAAAATCACCGACTGCAGCACGTAACCGGTCATAGACCGCTTACCCAGGGCAATCATGGGCCGAAGCGGGGCAGGGACGGGGGCACCGGCGTCCACACGCTCCTGAACACCGGTTAGTGCCAGCGCCAGCAGGGCAATAAAGCCCGGGCCGCCCAGAACACCCAGGGTCATCGTGAGCACCCCGAAAACACCGGTAGGCAGCAGGCCCAGGGTCTCAAGCCCGGCAGGAATACCGGTGCCCAGGGCAGCAACCAGGCCCACCCCGGCCAGCCACACCAGCACCCGGCGGTGACGCGCAGGATCAGCCAGCACGCCCTCACGCGCCAGCACAAAACCCAGAAGCATCAGCGGGAGCAACATAAAAGCCTGCAAGGGCACGCCGAGGAAACTACCGAGCAGCACAATCAGGCCGTTGAGCAGTACCGACCAGTAGCTTGTTATAGGTAGTAGGCCACCGCTACTACCCCCGCCTAGTAGCTCCTGAAGCTGACCAGCGCCGAGCACCGCCTCAAGTAGGAGCACCCCGGCTAGAGCCACCAGGTTGGTCACGGCAAAAAGCGTACCGGCCACCCAGAGCAAGACCTTAGTGCGCACCGCGATTAGGCAGGCCATGAATAGGCCAATCAGGCCGTAGGCCAGCATGATGTCGCCCCAGAAGAGAAAGACCATGTGTAGGGCGCCAAAAATCGCCAGCATACCGTAGCGGCGGGCGATCACGCCGCGGGCCTTGGGTAGCGGGTAGCCGCGCCGATAGAGGCTGGCGGCAATCAGCCCCACGCCAAAGCCCAGCAGGGTCGAGAACATGGGGAAACCGCGGGCATGCACGAAGGAGGTGGTGAACATGATGGTCAGCTTGTCCCAGAAGCTGTCATTTACCACCCGGCCCGTCATCGAGGCCGGGCCACCGGCAAAGAGAACCCAGGCGGTGGTCACGTTAGCCACCGCAATACCCCAGAGCATCAGCCCGCGGGCAACATCGGGCACAAGCATGCGAGGTGCAGGAAGAGTCTGAGGGGGCTGGGGCTGAAGGGTCTGGTGTGGGCGCTCCATTGCTACCTTTCGTGTGTGGGTCTTCTGCTTCTACCCTAAAGAAAACGGAGCTAGGGCACATCCGCCGGGCGGGTGAAAAACGCTTTAAACACCGATGGCGAGACCCCCATACTGGTCTCGCCATCAGTGAGTGAAAACCGGGTTCAGCATTACCCGCTTTTCGAAGCACACACACATTCGCTTCTTATAGCCTTTCGAGCTGTTACATCTATATAACCGCACTAGGCTTGAGTTGGGTTTTGAGTTGCCTGGGAGCAAGCTGGGTATTTTCGCGGACGCCCGTGGGCGCCTCCCGGGCACGGGCAGGCACCGGCCAGCCCGGGGAACTTCTAGGAGAAGTAGCCAATCAAGAAGAACCAGAGCACCGGGTTAGCCAGCACAGACACCACCAGAATCACGATGAACCAGAGCGTATGCCGGGCAAAGCGCAACAGACCCACCAGAGCCAGCACAAAGGCCAGAGTAGCTGCCACAACAGAAATCGCCATAAACCCCAAGAAAGTCGCTAGAACCGTTGAGGGGGACCCCACGTTCACCACAAAAGCCAACACCAGCGTCAGCACCGCCACGCCCTCGGTAATCGCAGCCGCAATCAGGGTCTGGGTGCTCTGCGGGCGGCGGGTACGGGCAGCAGGAGGTGTCGATTGTAAAGCCATACCCTCTAGCATGCCAGACTCCCCTATGAAAACCGCAAGCCCACCACACGCAGAACGCCCCGCTCCCCCAAGATGGGGGAACGGGGCGTCCTGATGCTGCTAGAAGCCTAGCGAATAATCCTTAAGGGAATTACTCAGCTACAACGTCCAGCTCAACGTTAGCTACAACGTCTTCGTGCAGGCGCACGGAAACGGTGTAAACGCCGGTGCGCTTGATAGCGGAACCGAGGTTGATCGCACGCTTGTCGACGGAGCCTGCGCCTGAAGCCTCGATGGCGTCAGCAACGTGCTCAGCCTTGACGGTGCCGAAGAGGCGGCCGTCAGCGCCAGCCTTGTGAGCAACAACAACGGGCTTTGATGCCAGAGCAGCTGCGGTTGCCTTTGCCTCTTCGAGGTTAGCCTTAGCGCGAGCAGCGCGGGCTGCGCGGATGGACTCAACCTGCTTTTCGCCGCCTACAGTCCAGGTGACTGCGAAGCCGCGGGGCAGCAGGTAGTTACGTGCGTAGCCGTCCTTGACGGTTACAACGTCGCCAGCGGCGCCGAGGCCGGTGACTTCCTGAGTAAGAATGATCTTAGCCATGTTCTTCTACTCTCCTATCGATTTAGCGGCCAGCGCCTGAGTAGGGCAGCAGTGCAACTTCGCGGGCGTTCTTGATTGCCTGAGCGATCTTGCGCTGTTCCTGAACGGTCACGCCGGTGACGCGACGTGCACGGATCTTGCCGCGGTCGGAGATGAACTTACGCAGAAGTGCGACGTCCTTGTAGTCGATTACGGTGACGTCAGCAGCCTTCAGGGGGTTCTGCTTGGGTTTGGGCTTGCGGATTTCAGCCTTAGCCATCGTGGTGCTCCTTTTTCTGGTGGGAGCCCGCGGGATAAACCGCGGGATGGATGAATATTTTGTCTTGGTTCAAAGAAGGACGCCGGGCGCCCCTTCCCTTCTAACGTGCAGGCGGTACCTGCCCGGGGTTTAGAAGGGGGGTTCGTCGTCTGCGCCGGAGCCCCAGTCGTAGTTGCCACCGGACTGCTGGCCCCAGGGGTCAGCAGCAGGTGCCTGCTGGGCCGGTGCGGCCTGGGGGGCTGCTGCCGGTGCGGCAGGGGCAGCATTGAAGTTGCCCTGCTGTGCGCCGCCGGTGTTACCACCGTAGCCACCCTGGTTGCCGTAGCCTGCGCCACCACCGTAACCACCCTGGCCACCGGCGTTGAAGCCGCCACCCTGCTGGTTACCGTAACCGCCACCGAAGCCCTGGTCGCCACCGAAGTTGCCACCTGAGCGCTGGTTGCGGGATACGTTAGCGGAGGCGAAGCGGAGTGAGGGACCGATTTCTTCGATCTCTAGCTCCATGCTGGTGCGGCGTTCGCCTTCTTTGGTTTCATACGAGCGAGACTTCAGACGGCCTTGCGCAATCACGCGCATGCCCTTCTTGAGGGTCTCGGCGACGTTCTCGGCAGCTTCACGCCAGACGCTGGCGCGGAGGAAGAGGGTTTCGCCTTCTTTCCATTCGCCCGATGCGCGGTCGAAGTTGCGGGGAGTCGAAGCGATCGTGAAGTTAGCTACCGCTGCACCGTTAGGGGTGAAGCGAAGCTCAGGATCGCCGGTCAGGTTACCGATGACGGTAATGACGGTATCGCCAGCCATGTGATGCCTCCAGTCGTAATAAGAGTAAGTATTTGAAGTTTTGCACGGGGGTCTGACATTTTAGTGAACAGGGCCCCGTCTCAAACATTTACTTGGAGGAGATCTGCTGATCTTCCGGGCGGATGATCTTGGTGCGCATGACGGATTCGTTCAGGTTCAGAACGCGGTCCAGTTCAGCTGCAGTCTCGGGGGTTGAGGTGAAGTTAACGACGGCGTAGATGCCTTCGGACTTCTTCTGGATCTCGTAAGCGAGCTTACGGCGGCCCCAGATGTCCATGTTGTCAACGGTGCCGTTGTCCTTGGTGACAACTTCGAGGAACTTGGTGAGGGTGGGCTCTACGGCCTTGTCCTCTACCTCGGGGTTGAGGATAACCATCAGTTCGTATGCACGCATGATTAAACCCCTCCTTTGGGCTAAGCGGCTATGGGATTTCCATAGCAGGAGATTACGTACGGTCTGGCCGGTCTCAGGTGTTGGCCGAGTGCCAGCACAGACTTGACCAACTTTACCGCAGGACGCCCGGTTTGGGCAGGGGTGGCGCGGTTAAAGCGGTGTTGTTCACAGCACCATTAGTAGATGCGGCGGTTAGCGAGGGCGTTGAGGTAGCCGACGCGTACGGGGATGGTGAAGAGGTCCCAGATCATGACGATGACCAGGGGGATGTAGAAGATCCAGCCGATGAAGGGCACCGCTGCGGTGATACCGCCCGCAATGAGGTTACCCACGATGTAGAAGATGCCCATAATGGGCTGGCGCAGGTAGAACTTGTGGGCCCCGAGCCACCAGAGGAAGAAGAAAAGCAGGTAGGCCACCAGGGTGGACTTGGCCTGCACGATATAGACGGGCTGGCCCTGCGCAAAGGAGCGGGCGCGGCTGGGATTGTTGATGTAGGTGGGCTGGTAGTGCTGGGGCTGTTCGGGCATGGTCTCCTGCCTTTAGAGGGTGGGCCTAGAGTGAGGCCACAAATTTTTGGAGGGTAGATTTGGCGGCGTCTTCACTGGTGATGGCCTGGCGCAGCTGGGCTTCACTTTCTTCGCTGCCGCCAAGACCCACGCTGATGTCAGCTTGGGTTCCATCTGAGACTACCTCAGCGTTGATGTAGAAGGGGATGATTTCTCGTTGGGCTTTACCGTCGGCGAGGTAGGTGACTTCAAAGGTGGCCTGGCGGTAGCGGGAGGCCCGCCAGACTGTGGGGTCGGTGCGGTCCGGCACCAGGTAGAAGGCGGGGCGGTCGGTGAGTTCCCAGGAGACGTTGCTGATGGTGGCAGTTGAGTCTTCGCCGTGCAGGAGGGAGGTGGGGCACCCGGCAACATCCAGGCGTCGGGCGCTCTCGCAGCGTTCTAGCCAGGAGGTGATGAGGTTGTTGGTTTCGTTCCACATGCGGGGGGACGGGCGCACGTCGAGGGTGAGCTCTTGGGTGGTTTGCCCCTGGCCCGGTAGAGGTGCGGTGATGATGTGGTCGGTGTGATCCAGGGTGTAGTAGGAGCTGCTGGGCAGGGTGAAGTCATAGGTACCAGGGAGGGTGGGGATAGTCCATTGGTAGCCTGCCTCTGTTTCTGTACGCCGAGTGGTGGGTAGGTCGAGAGATTCTCCGTTGACCTGCACTCCGGCCAGCGCCACTGGCGCGGTCAGGGTGAGGTAGGACTGGGCCGGGGTAGCCAGCTGCCAGCTGTCATTAAAGGGCCCGGTACGGGATACCTGGCGCAGGGGGAGGGTGAGCTGGTGTTCCTGCCCGGCAACGGTGGCAAGGATGCTGGCGGTCACCTGCCCAGTGGCGTCCTTATCTGTACCCGTGATGGTGTAGTTTTCTATGCGCCCCTGTGCGGCGCGGTAGATGGAGTTGGTGAGGTAGGTGTAGTTGAAGTTGCTGTAGGCTTCACGGTCAATACCCGAGATATAGTCGCCGTTTTCAAGGGCACCCATGTAGCGGTCAAGGCTATCTTCGGGGGTGTGAGTCAGGGAGAGGTAGTTGCCGACAGCGGCCACGAGTACCGCCAGCAGGGTGACAAAGAGGGTGGTGAGGGTCAGGCGGACGCGGACGGCACGGGCGTCCTTGCGGGTGAGGATTCCGGCGGCACGGCCCGAAAATTCGCCGACCTGGCCGGGGATTCGACTGACTCGCTGTATGGACGTAGAGAAGGTTGTGCGGACGACCTCGGGGCGGGCATGCGAGACGGCACGGGCAAGCCACTGTTCGCCGTCCTTTTTCTTACGCTCAACCATGGCTCTATTGTAAAGCTAAACGATAAGGGTGGTGGCTTCTTCTCTATCGGAGAGAAGAAGCCACCACCCTGTGTCTATGAGGAGCTAGCTGGTTTTAGCCGCGGGTGTCCGTGAGCGTAAACCGCAGGTAGCCTAGCAGGGCGGGCACAGCGGCCCACAGGGCAAACCAAGCGCCGCCCTCTAGGTAGCTAATGTCGGCGTCCTCGCTCAGATCATAGGTGAGAATCACGCGCCCCAGCCCCGAGGGCAGGTAGTTGTAGGCGTCCGCCACCCACTCGAACTGCCCCATGAAGATAGCGGCGATGATGGGTAGCACGAAGAGCAGGAAGACCACCATGACGATGCCGCCGGCGTTGTTGCGGAAGAGGGCACCGAAGCCGTAGCCCATCCAGGTCATGAACATGAAGTAGAGACCCACTGCTACCCAGTTGAGCAGCAGACCATCAGTGAACTCTAGGGTGTCTCGAATGCTCGAATCGAGCACGGGGTAGCCTGCCGCATAGGCCAGGGTAGCTAGCACAAAGCCCAGCACGAAGCCGTAGATGCTCAGCACCAAGAGCTTGGCGATATAGAGGGAAGAGCGGCGGGGAACAACCGTCAGACTAGTATGTATAGACCTAGTGGCATATTCGGCACCAATAAATACAGCGGCAACAGCCGCGATCAGCATATTGGCTAAATCAACACCCGAGGCACCCAAGGCATATGCCATATTGGTCATAGATTCAATGCCGGCGTTGGTCTGCGCCATACCCTCAGAAGCCTGAGCCATCATCTCAGCATTCTCAGCCATAGAGTTCAACATGAGAGAGTAGAGCGGGGCCATGCCCACCATCACCACAGCCAGAATCAGGGTCATAACCCAGTTGGTGGTAAGGGTGCGGAACTTCAAGACCTCGGAGCGCAGCACGCCCCAGAAGGTCAGCTTGCGGTCGGCAAAACGGGAACGATTAACCTGCGCGGACGCAGGAGAAACAGGTGCGGTAGTCATGGTTAGTTCTCCTGTGCTGAGGTTGAGGACCAGGGAGCTGACGGGGTAGCGGTACCAGCCTGGGGCTGGGAGCTGGCGGGGGCGTCCGTACCGAGATTCTGCTGAGGGGCATCGAAGCTAGCTGAGCTGTATTCCACATCGTCACGGGTCATGTTCATGTAGACCTGCTCCAGGGTGGATTTTTGCGGGGTGAGCTCGTGGAGCAGGACGTCGGTGCGGGCAGCCAGCTGGGCCAGGTCGCGAGCCTGGACCTGCTCAACCATCAGACCGTCAGTATCAACGGGGGTGAAGACGTGGCCAGCTCCACGCAGAGTGGCGGCGAAAGCCTCGCGGGCGTCGGTTCGCACAAGAACCTTATTTTCATCGCCGATTTTCAAGAAGTCTTCCATGGAGCAGTTAGCCAGCAGACGACCGCGACCAATCACAATGAGGTCGTCGGCGGTCTGGGACATCTCACTCATCAGGTGGGAGGAAATAAGTACGGCGCGCCCCTCTGAGGCCAGGTGACGGGCCAGGTTGCGCACCCAGATGACACCCTCGGGGTCAAGACCGTTGACGGGCTCGTCGAGGATGACGTTCTGGGGGTCACCCAGCAGGGCGGCAGCGATACCCATGCGCTGGCCCATACCCAGGGAGAAGCCCTTGACCTTCTTCTTCGAGACAGCGGCCAGACCGGTCATCTCGATGACCTCGTCAACACGGGATTTCGGGATGCCGTGCGTCAGCGCCAGCGAGCGCAGGTGGGCCGCACCGTTACGCCCGGGATGCATGGCTTTGGCGTCGAGCAGGGCGCCGACGGAGGTCAGCGGGCTCTTGAGGGAGCGGTAGGGCCGGCCGTCGACCAGGGCGCTACCCTTGGAGGGGTTTTCTAGTCCCACCAGCATGCGCATGGTGGTGGATTTCCCGGCGCCGTTGGGGCCGAGGAAGCCGGTGACCCGGCCGTTGGGAACGGTAAAGCTGATGTCGTTGACGGCCGTTTTGGGGCCGTAGGTTTTGGTGAGGTTTCTGACCTCGAGCATGGGTCTCCCCTTGTTGTGCGTGACGGTATCGCTTTTAACACTAGGGGGTCAGGCTGAAGAAAACATCAGTCTGCGGGGTGAGTTCTTCATGCACCTTAGGAATGGAGCAGATATATGGACTACCGCAGGATCTCTACCAGTTCGTCTATCAGGGCTCGTGTTTCAGACCAGTAGCCCTCACTGAGCCGCTGGCTCACGGCAGACTGACTTATCCCAAGTTTTTCAGCTATCTGTTTCTGAGACAACCCCTGACGAGCCATTTCTCCTGCCTGCTGGCGGGTTTCTTGCCGGTCTATTTCAAGACGGGCGAGCAGGCTCAGGGCTCTATCAACCAGCTGAGCTGACGCTACAGACCCAGCGAAGCAGCAGCGTCCTTTTGCTTTTTTAGCCCGCTCAACCGCCCTACGGGCGTACTCAAAAGCGGGCCCGGCCCCTGCACGGGTTTCTTCAGGTAGCGGCACGTTTACCGCACCTTCCCCAATACCCACGTACCAGTGACCGGTGCGTACCAGGGTCAGAGCGGTTACAAGCGCAGCAGCTGGGTCATCAAACACCGCTTGGGCTTCGTCGCCTGCGGTGCGCTGAAACGGACGGACTGGGGCACCACCGCTCTCTAGGCCATCGATAAGGGCAAAGAGGTCAGGGATCCGGTCCCTATCACCGGATGACCCTACCTGGTCAACAGTCAAAACAAACATAAGATAAGCATATAGCCTTATATATTGAAATATAAGGCTATATGCTTATACCCAAGTTTCTAGCTTTACTTCTTACTCCACTCCAGCAGGCGGGCAGTGGCTTCTTCCTTGCCCAGGGCACCTTCGTCCAGGCGCAGGTTGAGCAGGAACTTGTAGGCCTGTCCCACCTGGGGGCCGGGCTTGATACCCAGAATCGCCATGATTTCTTCACCGTCCAGGTCGGGGCGGATAGCGTCCAGCTCCTCCTGCTCGGCCAGTTCTGCAATACGGCGCTCCAGGTCGTCGTAGGCAGACGCGATGCGGTTAGCCTTGCGCTTGTTGCGGGTGGTGACGTCCGCCCGGGTTAGCCGATGCAGGCGCTCCAGCAAGTCCCCGGCGTCACGCACGTAGCGGCGCACGGCAGAATCTGACCAGCCGGCATCCCCGTAGCCGTAAAAGCGCATGTGAAGCTCGACCAGGCGGGCGACAGCCTTGATGGTGTCGTTATCGAAGCGCAGCTCACGCATACGCTTCTTGGTCAGCTTGGCCCCCACCACGTCGTGGTGCAGGAATCTCACAGCCCCGTTGCTCTCGAACTTGCGAGTGGCGGGCTTGCCAATATCGTGCATGAGGGCGGCAAAGCGCAGAATGAAGTCGGGGCCGGGAACGGCGCCGTCCGCGTTGGTTTCGAGGGCGGCAGCCTGTTCCATGACGGTCAGGGAGTGCTGGTAGACGTCCTTGTGGCGGTGGTGCTCATCGACCTCCAGCTTGAGCGCTGGGATTTCAGGCAGAACAAAGGACGCCAGCCCCGACTCCACGAGCAGATCAACGCCGCGGCGGGGGGCAGCACCGCAGATGAGCTTGACCAGCTCATCGCGCACGCGCTCAGCCGAAATAATCTGAATACGGTCGGCCATATCGACCATGGCTTCAAAGACCTCGGGGGCCAGGTCAATATCCAGGCGGGAGGCGAAGCGGGCGGCGCGCATCATGCGCAGCGGGTCGTCAGAGAAGGACGCCTGTGGGGTGCCGGGGGTGCGGATAATGCCCTTCCGCAGGTCCTCCTGGCCCCCAAAGGGGTCAACCAGTTCGAGGGAGGGCAGGCGCAGGGCCATGGAGTTGATGGTGAAGTCGCGGCGGAAGAGGTCTTCCTTCAAATCTGTACCGAAAGCGACCACCGGCTTACGGGAATCAGGGTCGTACTTTTCAGCACGGTAGGTGGTGATTTCAACCATCTCATTGCCCTTGCGGATACCGATGGTGCCGTACTCCTTGCCAATCTCCCAGGTAGCGTCGGCCCAGCCGTCCACCACAGCCAGGGTTTCATCGGGTGTGGCGTTGGTGGTGAAGTCCAAATCTACCGAGGTTTCCCCCAAAAACAGGTCACGGACGGGCCCACCCACCAGGGCTAATTCAAAGCCCGCGCGGGCAAAGAGCTCGCCCGCTTCACGTGCTACCGGGTGGATGAGGGAGGTATCAAAAACATGCGCCATAACCCTTCAATCGTGCCAGCAAACCGCACAAGTTACCACTTACACCCTCAACTTTTAAAACATAGCCCCGATATATCGGTTAAGGTAGAGACATGACTTTTCCTATTCCCCGGGCACCGAAGAGGCGGGCTTTCACGCCCGTTGCTGCCATGCCCACGGTTGAGGAGGTCTCTGCAGGCGGCGTCATCGTCAACTTTGACGACCGCAACCTGCCCGTTGCTATCATCGCCCGCATCAACCGCGGCGGGCGCCTGGAATGGTGCCTACCCAAGGGCCACCCCGAGGGGGACGAGTCCAAGGCGGCAGCGGCTGCCCGTGAAATTGAAGAAGAAACCGGTATTTCTGGCGATGTGATTACTTCGCTGGGATCCATCGACTACTGGTTCAATGTATCAGGGCACCGCGTGCACAAGACGGTTCACCATTTCTTGTTCTCTGCAACCGGTGGCGAACTAACCACCGAGAACGACCCCGACCATGAGGCGGTTGATGTCGCCTGGGTCAACATCGATGATTTGGGGCGTAAACTCTCCTTCCCCAATGAGCGGCGCATCGCTGAGATTGCCCGTGAGTACATCATTCACCAGCTCTCCTAGCTGACTGAGTAGATAAGGATTCCCGTGGCACGTTCCGGTGCTTTATCCAGCGCAATTATGGCCGCTGGTACGCTCGTTTCGAGGGTTCTGGGCTTCGTCAAAACCTTCCTGATTACTGTTGCTCTCGGTGCCACCACTACCGTGGGCGATATTTTTGAAACCGCTAACACCCTGCCCAACCTAATTTATGTGCTGGTAGCTGGCGGTATTTTTAACGCCGTCCTGGTGCCGCAAATCATCAAAGCAGCTAAGCACGACGACGGCGGCTCCGACTACGTCTCGCGTCTGGTGACGCTGGCGGTCAGCGGTATCGCGGCAGTAACCGCGGTCGTCCTCCTCTTCTCCTGGCCCATTATTGCGGTGATGGGTAGCAAGTGGACGCCCGAGCAACAGCATTTCGGCTGGATTTTCGCTCTCTGGTGCCTGCCCCAGATTTTCTTCTACGGCCTCTACACGGTCCTAGGCCAGGTGCTCAACGCCCGCGGTGCCTTCGGCTGGTACATGTGGGCTCCCGTCCTCAACAATGTGGTAGCCATTGCCGCCCTGGTTGTCTTCATCGTTTCTTTCGGCCCCCAGGACGTCACCACCAACCCGCCCTTCCATAACCTAGAGAGCTGGACGTCCACCCAGACCCTGGTACTGGCAGGTTCAGCTACCCTGGGCGTTGCCCTGCAGGCCCTCATTCTCTTTATCCCCCTGCGCAAGGTGGGCCTGAAACTGCGCCCGAAATTTGGCTGGCGCGGCATCGGCCTGGGCACCGCAGCTAACCTGGCGGGGTGGACGCTGGCCACCGGCGTCGTCTCCAACCTGGCCTTCCTCTACCTGGCCAAGGTTGCAGCAGGTGTGGTCGGCGCCCGCGAGGACTTCCTGGCTATGGGCGTGCAGATTCCCGGTGTGCAGGCCCTGAACTACTCATCCATGCTCTACTCCCTGCCCCACGGCGTCATTGGTCTTTCCATTGCCACGGTGCTCTTCAACCGCATGTCTGCCGCCTCCCAAGACGACGACCATACCTCGGTAGCCACCGCGCTCTCGTCCGGCCTACGCACCGCCTCCATCGCCACCATCTTCTGCGCCGTAGCCCTCATTGTCTTCGCCGGCCCCATCGGTATGATCTTCGGCGGCGGCTCCCAGCAAGCGGGTGCGGTCATCGGCCAAACCATCGCCGTCATCGCCCTGGGCGGGCCCTTCCTCACCATCGCCTTTATGATGGGCCGCGTCTTCTACTCCCAAGAAGACGCCAAAACCCCCTTCTACATCCAGCTCTTCTCGGCTGTGGTTATCGTGGCCATGGGCTTCATCGCCTCCCGCCTAGCACCCCAGCACATCATCTACGGCCTAGCCCTCACCTACGCCCTGCAGAACGTCCTAGCGGTCTACCTGAGCCACCGCGTCCTGGCCCGCCGCCTGGGCAACTACGGGGTACGTGATCTCATCTCAACCCATGCCCGTGTCTCCTTTGCCTCCATCGGTGCGGGCCTGGCCGGGGCCGCCGCCCTCTACCTGCTGGGTGGCTACACCTTCGACGGCTTCGCCTGGGCCTCACGTGGCAGCGCCTTCATCACCGTCCTCGTCGGCGGAATCGTCATGGGCCTGGCCTACTACGCCATGCTCATGCTCTTCCGCGTGCGAGAACTCGACACCCTCATGAACCCGATTATGGCGAAAATCGGTATGCGCCACCCCACGGCCCGCCACAGAGGGTAAACTCAGTAACCTAACCAATCACTCACCCATTCGCAACGGGAGGCCCCACTTGACACAGCAGATTCCCCTCAACACCCTGCTGGGAGATCGCTACAAAGTCACCGCGCACCTGCTCGATACAGCCAAGGGCGACGCCGTGCTCGACGGCCTTGACACGGTCCTCGGCCGCAAGGTCTCCATTGTTGTGGCCGCCCCCGACCACAGCCGTCTTCTGGTCACCAACGCCCGCAATTCCAGCGCACTTTCCCGTTCTGCGGTGCAGGTACTCGATTTAGGCAACCACAGCGAGCGCACCTACCTGATTACCTCTCATTCCCGCCCCGACACCCTACTCGATGTACTACTGACCGAGGGCGAGAGCAACTCTGCCGAAGAGTTCGGCGAAGAGATCTTTGGTGATACCGGTTCCATGACTGCCCCCAACACCTACGTGGTGGCAAAGGGCAAGCCCTCCGGGCAGGGTCAGGACGCCACCGCCGCGGCAGGTGCAGCAGCGGCAGCGGGTGCCACCTCCATCTCAGCCACCCGCAATCTCTCCACCGTTGAAGAAGAGCCCGCCGACGAGTTCGAAGAATACGATGCCGAAGAAGAGGGCTACTACGAGGGCGAAGAATCCACTGAACGCAACGGTGGCGTGTGGGTAGTCGGCATCGCTGCTGTCCTGCTGCTAGTTATCGGCGCAGGAGCCGTCTTCGCCAGCCTCGGCGGCATGGTGGATTCCGGGGCCTCAAAGCAGGTACTCGACGCTAACGGTACCGCCGTAGCTACCGCCTCCGCGAGCGCGTCCGCGTCCGCCTCAGCCAGTGCGTCCGCCTCAGCAACCCCCAGCGAAACCGCCCTACCCACCCCCAAGATTGAGGGAACCTTCACCCGCACGGTTCCGTCCGCTCCCACCCTCATGGCTGAAAGCGATTCCCTGCTGGACAACCTGACCGACGGCAATGCCTCCACCACCTGGCTCTCCCTGGCCTTTGGCTCAGCGAACTTCGGTGGGCTGACCGATTCCTTCTATCTCTCAGCCAAGCTCGATGAGGCAACCACCGTCAACAGCATCACCATCAACCAGGTGTCAGGTGTAGGCGGCGCATTCACTATCTACGCCAACGACTCAGCCTCCATCGACGGGGCCACCGAAATCGGCTCTGGCAGCTTTGCAGCCACCGGTGAGACCACCGTCCAGCTCGACAAGGACGCCCAGGACGGCAAGACCGAATACATCATCGTTCAGTTCACCAGCGCCCCGCAGCTGAGCCAGCCCATCGTCCCGGGCTACGTCTACGGCCTGCGACTGGCAGAAATTTCCGTCAAGTAACACACTAGCTACACCGCCGGCGGGTGGGTTGGGAATAAACCCCACCCACCCGCCGTTCCTTTCTATAGCGCACTACCAACACCAAGGAGAACAATGACCGACAACGCACTCGGAGGCCTCTTCGGCGGCGCTGCTGCCGGCCTCAGCCTGGCAGGAGCGGCCACTACCACTGCCCCCGACGCCACCGCCGAGAGCGGCGACCAGCCCGTCCACAACGTCATCATCGTGGGCTCAGGCCCCTCGGGCTACACCGCCGCTATTTACACCGCACGGGCCAATCTCAAGCCCGTCCTTTTTGCTTCTTCTATCTCCCCCGGTGGTGACCTGATGACCACCACCGAGGTCGAGAACTTCCCCGGCTTCATTAACGGCATTCAGGGCCCAGAGCTGATGACCAACATCGGTGCCCAGGCCGAGCGTTTTGGTGCGGATATCCGCTACGAGGACGTTGCCGAGGTTGAGCTGGAGGGCGATGTTAAGAAGGTTATTCTGACCGACGGGTCAGTTCATCTGGCCAAGACCGTTATCATCTCCACCGGTTCTGAGTACCGCAAGCTGGGCGTGGATGGCGAAGCCCGCCTTTCTGGCCACGGCGTCTCCTGGTGTGCAACCTGCGACGGCTTCTTCTTCAAGGAGAAGGCCCTGGCTGTTATTGGCGGTGGCGACTCCGCCCTCGAAGAGGCCCTTTTCCTGACCTCTTTTGCCTCGAAGGTTTACCTAGTTCACCGCCGCGATTCTTTCCGCGCCTCAGAGATTATGGCTCAGCGAGCTCTGGCCCACGAGAAGATTGAGGTCATCTGGGATTCGGTTGTTAAGACTATCGACGGTGGCGAGAAGGTCTCCGGCCTGACCCTGTCGAATGTAAAGACCGGTGAGGAAACCTCCCTGGATGTTGAGGGTGTATTCGTTGCTATCGGCTCAGACCCCCGTACCTCCCTGGTTCAGGGCCAGCTGGACCTGACCGAAGCCGGCACGATCGCCGTTGAGGGCCGTTCTTCTCGTACCTCTATCCCGGGTGTCTTTGCCGCAGGCGACGTCATCGACCCCACCTACCGCCAGGCCATCACAGCAGCCGGTTCAGGCTGCGTCGCAGCCCTGGATGCCCAGCACTACCTCGAGGCCCTCTAAGCCTCCTCTACCCCCTCTACGAAAGGTTATTTATCATGGCACAGCAGGTTACTGACGCTACTTTTGCTGACGAGGTTCTGAAGTCAGACAAGCCCGTCATCGTCGATTTCTGGGCTGAATGGTGCGGCCCCTGCCGCATGGTCGGCCCTATCATCGACCAGCTCGGTGAAGAGTACGGCGACAAGGTCAAGGTACTCAAGCTCGACGTTGAGAACAACCCCGCCACCGCAATGAAATACGGTATTACCTCTATCCCCGCTATCTATGTTTTCAAGGACGGCGAGGTTGCCAAGCAGACCGTCGGCGCTAAGCCCAAGGCTGCCCTGGAGCAGGAGTTCGCGGAGTTCCTCAAGTAGGCTCTGCTTCTTCTCTAGACGCCCCTGACAAGCCCCTCAGCTTCCTGCTGAGGGGCTTGTTTGTGGCCACAGATGACTGCCAGAGACATCAGAAGAGGGTCGGAATGTTTCACGTGAAACTCAGCAGATTGACCGCCTGATAACTAGGGACGAAGCGTGCAGGATACGAGAAAACGCATGAGCTGTGTTGCATTATCGCGAGTGAAGAGGGTGTCAAGCGCCTGGTTGAACTCTAGCCGTCGAACAAAGGGAATATTGATGGCGTCAAAGCCATGCGACATTAGCTCTCCTGCCATCATCAATCGGGCGGTACGTTTGTTTCCATCAAAATAGAACTGAGATCGCACTGCGGAACAAAAGTAGGCAAGGGACCGCTCCCGAGGGTCTTCTATCTGGCTTAAGGCAGCCAGGAGGTTTGCGTAGTCTGCTAGAAGTTTTTCCCCGTTCTCACCGTGATCATCGCCGTCAATGACGCCACCTTGAGAGAGGCGCACATTTCCTCCGCCGGTCACAATTCCCTGACCTCGAAAAAGCCCGCTCTCGATAGCTTCATGCCGGGCAACAAGGGCATGAACCTGATTGGAGAACTCCCTGGTTAGTTCAAATGTTCCGGACTCAACATGCTCTGCAACGAAGTTGTAGCCCTCACTCAAGGCAAAAATTTGCTCCTCATCTTCAATGCTTTTCCCGCCCACCGTTACTCCATCGAGCAGGGTAATGACTTCTGGCAGAGTGAAAGCATTTCCTTCTAAGGCTGCAGTATTCCAAATCAGCTCGTTCAAATTGTGTTTAAAACGTGCCACAGCTCGCCCAGGCTCACTAGGCAAGATAGAGGAAGTATCTATAGGGCCGTTCCAAAAAATGCGTCCTGTCGTGTGCCGCTCATCTTGGGGAGCTATAAATCCTTCAGGTTGGGACGGCTGTAAAGAGCTGCCCGAAGGGTTACCGTTGCCCCAATGTATGCGGCGAGGAGGGAGACTCATGGTTAGTTTTCACCCCACTGGCTTGTTATCTGGCGGGCTAATGCTCCAAAGCTAAGAGAGTGCAGGTCAAGTATGCCTTGGACGGGGGAAACTAGGTTTATGCCTCCTTCATGAGTGGCTCCTTCGAGCTCATAGGTTTCAGCCTGCGCTAGAACAATTCCTGCAGGTTGAAAATTTGTGGCTTCGACCAGGTTTAGAGAAAGGTTCTGAGCTGCTAGCTCAAGGTTTTCTGCTACCCAGAGAACAATGGGAGCCAAAACAGCTTGCTTCCCCAAAAGGTGCGAGGCAAGGGGGGCACCAGAAAGAGCCCAGGAGGCTTTGCTTTGATCTCCTGCTGAAGCTACACGCAAGGCAAGTTCGGCTGGTGACATCGAAGGAGCTGGCGCGTAGAAACGCACTCCCTGCCGCTGGGCCAGGTTTCCGTAAGGAGCGATTTTTTCAGCAATTTTTTCAGGGTCAAGGGGAGCTTCTGGGGTGGTGGGGATAATTTCCCACCGCTCATAGCGAGTTAACCATTGGGCTACTTCTGGACGAGTTTGAGGCAGGTTTTCCGGCAGGGTAGGGTCGAGAAGATAACGAGCTGCAGTAACAGCCCAGGGGTCTGAGGCTGGCCTGATGGAGCAGCTGAGATCATACCCATGAGCTAGTGCTATTTCGCGCAAGGTCGCGGGTGTGGGCTCCGTTTTTTCTTGGGTTATTCGGAGCAAGGTTGAG
Source organism: Rothia sp. L_38 (assembly GCF_050689125.1). Lineage (NCBI taxonomy): Bacteria > Bacillati > Actinomycetota > Actinomycetes > Micrococcales > Micrococcaceae > Rothia > Rothia sp. L_38. The sequence goes on from NZ_JBOEQD010000006.1 coordinate 16,938, forward strand.
CGAGCTATACCGGCTTTTCGAGCTGTTTGGGTAGGCTGTTTGGCTGCTTCACTGATGAGTTCAGATATATCCACATGTCCCACCCTAAAATATCTGTTGCATATATGCAACAGACGGCGCACACACGCAACACATATTTTGAAATGTCACTCCATTCGTTTCACAAGAATCTTATTTTATTTTCTTTCCAAGAAGACTAAATCCCCACAATAAAAGCACCAGCGGTGCCAGCAGGGTTGATAGAGATGGATAACTTTTTATTACCGCACCCTCAGGGAGATTCTCCCATGTGCAGGTATACCCTAAAGGAATAAATGAAAAGCCTGCTTCACCATAAATGGAATCAAGATTAGTTGGGCATGAGGTAAACGTTTGTGAGAAAATAAACAATTCAGCGCCTACAGCACATATCCATATAAGAAGAGCTGCAAAAAATAATTTATTCGACATATTCCAATCTCTATTTTCAGTTGAAAGTCAGCGATGACTGAGCGTACCAACCAGGTTCTGTTTCACGTGAAACGGAGGAATGACCTTTCAATTTAAACAAACTTGATTCTTTAAGGTTGTTTTTCTGACTCAAGAGGGTCTTTGCCAGAATCATAGATTGATGAGCTCTCGCGGCCGTTTTTCGGGGCACTTCGAGCCTAACCGATCGGCCGGGAGCAAAAGAAGAACCATATAATTCCATGGGCTGGGCTAAAGCATCACCCAGCGTCGATTTATTACCAGAAGATATATCACCCTTACTAGCAGCAGATTTATTTTTAGAATTTCCCGCTTTAGGCTTTTCTTTAATAACCACACGGCGCACAACGATAACAGAGGCAAGAAACATCAAACCGTAAATAATAAAAACACCAAACCAGGAAATAAATTCATAGAAAAAATTCACGACCACCACCTCCTTGTGATACACCCAGTGTAAAACATGCGGTATTCACGACCACCACCTCTCTACGCCCACATTTCACGCCCTCACAGACATTTCACCGGGAAGCAGAAGATAAGCCCCCCCTACCAGGGGGCCAGACAAAGATCTGCTGAATGCAACGCAACAAGGAATTCATACGATTTTGCGCTCTAGCAGCAAAAAACTGAAGCCCCAGAAACCCCTCTCCCGGCCTAACTCTCCCCTCCCCATATCCAAGTAAGCCTCACGTCTTTCAAAGCCCGCACAGAGCCTCACAGCGCTTTTTACCTCTCTACCAGCCCCAAAAACCCTGATTTTCGTTGAGGAAACCCCTCGTGCGTCCCGTTTCACGTGAAACATAAAGAAGCGGCACCTACATTTCACGCAGGTGCCGATCCTAGCTAGCAAGGAGGAGTAAAGCGGTATGGACTGCCCGCCCCCCTACTTTTTCTTGATCTTAGGATCAATAACATCAAGGATTCGATTGAGGTCATCCACCGAGGCGAACTCGATGGTCATCTTGCCCTTACGAGCTCCCAGATTAATTTTGACGTTGGTATCCAGTTTGTCGGCCAAAGCATCGGCCAGATAATCCAGACGTTCTGAGTGGTCCTGCACCTTAGTGGTCTTCTGAGCACGCTCAGGGGCAGCAGAGCTACCAGCTGACACGAGCTCTTCAACAGCTCGCACAGACAGGCCCTCATTCACAATCTTCTGAGCCAGAGTCTCAATATCAGCGGCCTTTTTCAGCCCGAGTAGAGCACGTGCGTGCCCCGACGAAATAGTACCGGCAGCAACCCGACGCTGGACCAGGGCAGGCAGTTTCAGCAGGCGGATAGTATTTGAAATCTGTGGGCGAGAGCGACCAATACGTTGGGCCAGCTGCTCCTGGGTGGTCCCGAACTCTTCCAGAAGCTGCTGGTAGGCGGCAGCTTCTTCTATGGGGTTGAGCTGTGAACGGTGGAGGTTCTCCAGCAGGGCATCCCGCAGCAGGTCTTCGTCCTGGGTCTCACGAATAATCGCAGGAATGGTGATCAGGCCCGCCCGCTGGGTAGCGCGCCAGCGGCGCTCACCCATGATGAGCTCGTACTTTTCAGCACCCTTTTCCCGGCTGGGGCGCACAACAATCGGCTGGAGTACACCGATTTCTTTAATAGAGTGCACCAGCTCCTGCATATCGTGCTCGTCAAAGTCGGTGCGCGGCTGCTTACGATTGGGGTGAATATCGGTGACATTCAGGGTCGCAAAATCAGCGCCCGGCACAGGCACAAGGCCGTCTCCTGCTGCAGCGGTTTCGTCGCCGAAGAAGAAATCGACAGGACGCCGGGAACTGGTTGCGGTGCGGAGGGCAGCTCCCATATCCGCCCGCTTCTTCTTGGATGTTTCATGTGAAACACTCTTTTGAGCGGGGGCAGGAACCTCCACACCTAGGCCCAGATCGAGCTGTTCACTATCTACCGGAGCGTTTTCTTTCTTCTCGACCGGGGGCTTTGTGCTCTCCGGAATGAGGGCTCCCAAACCCCGACCTAGACCGCGTTTTTTCTCTGCCACATTGACCTCCGTGCTCAAAAGTTTTCTCCACCCAAGTCTAGTGGAGTCAACTGCGCTGCGTAGACCAACGGCGCCCCGTGTAAACACAAGGCGCCGCTATTCTCACTGAGCTTATCCGAGAGACCCAGCAAGCTCACGCTCGCTGCGAGCCCGCTGGGGCTTTCTGTAAATGTTTGCTAAAACATCTTTGATATTGTGTTTATACTCTTTTTGCCATCTCCATGGCGGCTTTCAAATAAGCCACAGCGCCGGGTGAGGTAGGGTCATAGCTCATCACCGTTTGTTGATAGCTGGGGGCTTCAGAGATGCGCACAGACCGGGGAATAGCGGTATCGAGCACCTGATCGGGGAAGTGCTCCCGCACTTCGTCAGCAACCTGGGATGAGAGGTTGGTGCGACCGTCGTACATGGTGAGCAAGATAGTGCTGATGTGCAGATCAGAGTTGAGGTGCTTTTGAATCATGCCAATATTTTTGAGCAGCTGGCTCAGCCCCTCTAAGGCGTAGTACTCACACTGAATGGGAATGAGCACCTCCCGGGCGGCGCAGAAGGCATTGATGGTGAGCAGCCCCAGGGAGGGAGGGCAGTCGATAAAGATGTAGTCCAGACGCGGCAGCCCGGCAGCTTCTCGAGCAGCAGCATAATCAGAGACAGCGGTCTTCAAACGGGTCTCTCGAGCCACCATAGAAACCAGTTCAATCTCGGCTCCCGCAAGATCGATATTGGCTGGAGCGCACCAGAGGTTTTCGATATCGGGGCAGAGCTGCACAATATCGGCCAGGGGCTTATCGTCAATCAGAACATCGTAGGTTGAAGGAACCTCTACCCCATGCTCAATGCCTAGGGCAGTAGATGCGTTACCCTGGGGGTCGTTGTCGATCACCAAAACATTCATGCCTTTGAGGGCGAGAGCGGCAGCTAGATTGACAGCGGTTGAGGTCTTACCAACCCCACCCTTCTGGTTGGAGATAGTAAAGATACGAGTCTCGTGGGGGCGGCTGAGAGTCTCGCTTGCCAGCGCTTCAAACTGCTGCTTGGCAGAGCGGGCCTGTTGGCTAATGGGGTTATTCTGGGCGGACGCAAGGTCAGCACGCTCTAGCTTTTCACGTGTTTCACGTGAAACATGTGAGCCGCGGTCGGGCTTTGCGGAGGCATCCTGAGGTTCAGGTGGTAACCCAAAATCGGGAATATTGGAGATAGTAGACACCGGCTGTGCTCCCTCGGTAGGTGTGATGGTCTCGCTCATCTAAGGTTACCTGCTTATACCCGGCCGTCTGAATCACTAAATAGCAAACACTATTTATAGGTTGTTTAAATAAATATTTCCCCACGTTTCACGTGAAACACCCCGCCAGTTCTATAATCACAAACCATGACCATCATTCGACCAGCCCGCCCAGAAGACGCCGCCAACCTGGCCGTCCTTTCAGCAGAAACCTTCTCTGAAACTTTTACCTACTACCCACCAGAAGACCTAGCCACCTACCTGGCCGAGGCCTACACAGAGGCGGGATATACGCGTGATATCGCCAGCCCCGACTACGGCATCTGGGTAGCGGAGCAGGGCGGCAACCTCATCGGCTACGTAGTAGCATCCTCCGCCCATCTCCCCCACCCCGAGCTCAAAAGCACTGATGGAGAGATTAGGCGGCTCTATGTGCGTTCTGAGCACCAGGGGCAGGGTCTAGGCTCCCAACTCCTTGAAAAGGCCCTCCAGTGGCTTCTCAAGGACAAGCCACAGCGCACCCTGTGGCTGGGCGTCTGGTCTGAAAACTATGGGGCTCAGCGCCTCTATAGCCGCTACGGCTTTAAACGGGTGGGCGACTACTACTTCGAGGTGGGCAGCACCCGGGACTTTGAGTTCATCTTCAGAAGGGATCCCCGCTAGGCCCATAAGAAAAAGCCCGGCTCCCCTTGTCAGGGGAGCCGGGCTGTGCCGTCCTGGTCTAAAACCTAGAGGCTTACTCGCACCACGGTGGTGGGCTCTTCGAGCAGGGTCTCGCCAGCGACCAGAATTTCGGTCTCGCGAGCGCCGTACTTGTTGAGCTTCTTCTTAGCCTTGGTGATCTCATCAGCCGCGCTACGACCCTTGAGGGCTAGCAGCTGGCCGGTGCCACGCAGAATCGGCAGGGTGATGTCCAGCAGGCCTACCAGGGCAGAAACGGCGCGGGCGGTCACGTAGTCAGCCTCGACCTGCCCCACGGCCTGCTCGGCGCGGGAGCGCAGGATCTCGACGTTATCCAGCCCGAGGTCGTCCACAACCTCGGTTAGCCAGATGACGCGGCGTTCCAGGGGCTCGATGAGGGTCAGTTTAAGGTCGGGGCGGGCAATAGCCAGGCAGAGGCCGGGCAAGCCCGCACCGGAGCCCACGTCGGCGACGCGGGCACCGTCCTCGATGAACTCCTCAACCACGGCGCAGTTGAGCACGTGGCGCTCCCAGAGGCGGGGAACCTCGCGGGGGCCAATCAGGCCTCGTTCGATGCCGCTGGTAGCCAGGTGCTCCACATAGCGCTCTGCCAGGGGCAGGCGGTCACCGAAGATCTGGTCGGCAGCTACCAGGGTAGGGCCAGCCAGTTCGGGAAGGTCGGTGGTTGCTTCGCTCATGGTTTAGTCCTCCGCCGGCATGATGACGATGTGACGGTCGGGGCCAGCGCCTTCGGACTCGGAGTGGAGGCCGTGGGCTGCCACGATGTCGTGTACCAGCTTGCGCTCGTAGGAGCCCAGGGGCTCCAGGTGCACGTCGTCACCGGTTTCTTTGACGCGGGCAATGGCGGTTTCAGCCATGTCCACGAGAGCCTTCTGGCGGCCGGCACGATGCTCAGCGATGTCCAGAATCAGGCGGGTACGCTGACCGGTGGCAGCTAGCACCGAGAGGCGCACGAGCTCCTGCAGGGCGTCCAGCACTTCACCGTCTTCACCCACGAGGGCAGAGAGTTCGGTGTTATTGCCGTCCTCGGTTACAACCGAGAGGTAGGTGCGCCCGTTGCGCACCTCGATGTCGATGTCGCCGTCGATGTCTGCGATGTCGAGAAGTTCTTCGAGGTAGTCAGCGGCGATGTCGCCTTCGTCCTCAAAGCCCTGCTCGGGGTCGATATCTAGGACGTCGTCTGCAGCGGTTTCTTCGTAGGCTTCAGTCATGGGGTTCCTCCTGTAGCTGCCGCTATTTCTTCTTGTTCTGCTGCTTTTGGCGCTTCTTGCTCATAGGCTGCTGACGCTGGCCGCGGTTGGCACGCTCACGCTGGGCTTCGAGCTCAGCTTCGTGCTCTTCCTTGGTCTTACCAACGGGGGGCAGACCCTTGGCGGCGCGGCGCTCGTTGAGCTCACGCTCGGCCTGAGAACCGGGGGTGGGGTTGTTCTTGATGACCCAGTACTGCTGGCCCAGTGACCAGAAGTTGGAGACGGTCCAGTAGACGAGCACGCCCAGGGGGAAGTTGATACCCGAGATAGCGAAGACCAGGGGCAGCACGTAGAGCATGATCTGCTGCTGGCGGTACATGGGGGACTGCTTGGCGGCGTCCGACATGTTCTTCACAGAGAGCTGCTTGGTGATGTAGAACTGGGTGGCGCTCATGAGCACAACCATGATGGCGGCGATGATGATGGTGGCGGCGTGGTTGCCGTCGCCGGGGCGCATCATGGTGGAGAAGAGGGGGGCGCCGAAGATGTAGGCATCGTTGAACTGCTCAACCTTGTCGTTGGAGAGCATGAGGATGCTCTCGTTGTTGGCAGCTGCGCTGGGTACGCCGTTGAGTACCTGGAAGAGGCCAAAGAAGATAGGCATCTGCACCAGGATAGGCATGCAGGAAGCCAGCGGGTTGGAGCCGGTCTTGCGGTAGAGTTCCATTTGCTCCTGCGCCATGGCCTGGCGGGAGAGCTGGTCGGTCTTGCCCTTGTATTTGGCCTGAAGCTTGGCCAGTTCAGGCTGTAGCTCCTGCATACCGCGCATGGCCTTGATCTGCTTCATGAAGAGCGGGATGGTGAGGGTTCGCATGACCAGGGTCAGGCCGATGATGGCCAGCACCCAGGTGACGCCGGACGCGGGGTCCATACCGATGGCGGTGAAGAGTTCGTGGAATGCCCAGAGAATCGCCGAAACGATCCATTTGAAGGGCCAGAGAATGATGTCGAACATAGTTCTCTCCCTGGCTCGGGTGTGTGAGCCGGTTGTGGTGGACTGCAGCCAGTGCCTGTTAGTAGTTCAGGTGCTGGTGCGGGTGGTTTAGAAGTATTATTTTGGGTTCGGTACCGGGGGCGAAGGTGCGCCGTCCGGGTGGAACCGGGTCAAGGCCTCCGGTGGCCCAGGGGTGGCAGCGCAGTAGGCGGCGGACGGTCAGTGAGAGCCCGCGTATGGCGCCGTGGGTGGTGAGTGCTTCGAGCCCGTAGGCTGAGCAGCTCGGATAGTACCGGCAGACGTTGCCGTAGAGCGGCGAGACGATGGCGCGGTAGACCTTGATGAAAGCGATGAGGACGTTCTGGGGCAGGGTGATAGCTGCCTGAACGATGGTGGTGGGCACGACGAATTCGTGGGGGGCGTTATCGAGCAGGACGTCTTCGTCCGTGGGCGCCCCGGCGGGGTGCTGGTGGGAGGTGCTCATAGGTTAGAGCTCCTCTCGGGCGGTGGCACCGAGTTTTTTGAGGGTGGTGGCCAGCGCGCTGGTCAGGTCTGTTTCGAGGTCGGTGTAGGTGGCGGACGCTGCCGGCGGCAGGGCGCGCACAACCACCCGGTAGCCGGTGGGGTTTTCGGCGACGAAGGGGGCGATGATGTCGCGGAGGCGTCGCTTGGTTTTGTTGCGGGTAACGGCGTTACCGACGGCCTTGGAGACGATGAAACCGATGATGGTTGGTTCTTCGCCTGTTTTGGCTGTATATAGAACTAAGTTCCGACGCCCTGAGCGGGCGCCGGAACGTGTAGTTGCTGAGAATTGAGCCGAAGCTCGCATCCGGTGCTGTTGTGCCAGCACGTAGTCTCCTTTGTCTTTTCGGTCGTCTCTCGGCTGGCTGCGTGATCACGCTGGCCTGCACAAGGGGCTAGGCCGAGGCGAGGAGATGTGAAGCCTTATGCTGAGAGGCTTGCGCGGCCCTTTGAACGACGGTTCGCGAGGATGGCGCGGCCTGCACGGGTGCGCATGCGAAGACGGAAGCCGTGCTTCTTGGCGCGGCGGCGGTTATTCGGCTGGAAAGTCCGCTTGCTCATTTGGTTACTCCAAAAATGGTTGGTACGGGGGCCAACCTTTCAACAGTTCTTCGAACAGGTTGACGCTTCTTGCTCGTGTGTTAGCTCCGCCGCGTAAGGGGCGGATATCAGGCCTTAGATATAGGCATAGTCCTAGCACACTTTGACTAAACAACTCTAGAAGAGGTTGCGATATAAGGTCAAGCCCGCTAGGGGTAGGTCTTTAATCACAGGTAGGTGGGAGAGTTTGCCCACACCTGTGGATAGCTTGCGAGCGCGCTCGCCCTAGCGAGAGTTATCCACAGGCGCACCGGGGAAAGTTGTAAGTTACAAAAACTGCGGCTTTGAGCTAGCGGTACGCGGTTTAATCACATACTGTAAACAGGTACTCCCCTCGTTAAATCACAAGTTTTCCACCCTGTGGATAACATGGTGATAAATCGGTGGGCCCTGCGGCTAAGCTGTGGGTAAGTTTTTTGCGTGACCTGAGATTAAAGGAGAGCCAGTGGGCGATTATATGGACCCGGAGCTTCAGAAGAAGTGGATGCACCTGGTAACCCTGTTGCGGGCAGATACTTCGGTGGCTCAGCGTCACCGCGCGCATATTGGCCTGGCTCAGCCTCACGCTTTTATGGGTAATGTGCTGCTGATTGCGGTGCCGAGCGAGTTTACCCGCGATATTTTTCAGCACGAGCTGAAGGAGACCCTGCAGGAGGCTATTACTGCGACCTTTGGCCAGGGGGTGACCGAGGCTTTCATTATTGATACCAGCCTCGAGAATTCTCCTGAGAAGGTGGTGCTGCCCGCAGCGGAACGTCCTGTTGCTCCGTCTTTCCCTGCGCCCGCTGAGAGGGAGCAGGCTTCCCGTGCCGGTTTCGACGACGCTGCCCACCAGCGTCCGGACGCCGCCCCCGCCTTTGGACAGACACCGGCGGCCCCCGAGTTTGCCCAGGTCAACCACGAGGCAGAGCCTCTTGAAGAGCCTGTTGAGGCAGGCGAGCTGGTCGAGGCCCCCGCAGAGCCTGGGGAGGCAAAGACCTGGGACTCCACCGCGCGCCTGAACCCCAAGTACACCTTCGATAGCTTTGTGATTGGCCAGTCCAACCGTTTTGCCCATGCGGCTGCCTTCGCGGTGTCCGAAACCCCGGCGTCTGCCTACAACCCCCTCTTTATCTACGGCGGCTCGGGTCTGGGTAAGACCCACCTGCTGCACGCCATCGGCCACTACGCTAAGAGCCTCTACCCCGGTTTGCGGGTGCGCTACGTGAATTCTGAAGAGTTCACCAACGACTTCATCAACTCCATTCGCGATAACAACGGCATCACGTTCAAGCAGATTTACCGCAATGTCGATATGCTCCTGATCGACGATATTCAGTTCCTGGCGGGGAAAGACAGCACCCAGGAAGAGTTCTTCCATACCTTCAACGCCCTGCATAATCACCAGAAGCAGGTGGTCATTACTTCTGACCTACCGCCCAAGCAGCTCACCGGTTTTGCTGAGCGTATGCGCTCGCGTTTTGAGTGGGGTCTGATTACCGATGTTCAGCCGCCGGAGCTTGAAACCCGTATCGCGATTCTGAGTAAGAAGGCCCAGAACGAGGGTCTTGATGTGCCCGATGACGTGATGGAATATATTGCCTCGCACATCTCCACCAACATTCGTGAGCTGGAGGGCGCACTGATTCGTGTGACCGCTTTTGCCTCCTTGCAGGGGCAGCCGGTGGACATGCAGCTGGCGGAGCAGGTGCTCAAGGATCTGTTGCTGGACGACGGTGCCCAGGAGATTACGGCATCGCAGGTGTTGCAGGCGACGGCAGAGTACTTTGACGTGACGATTGATGATCTGCGGTCGAAGTCCCGTAGCCGTACTCTGGTGAACGCGCGTCAGATTGCCATGTATCTCTTGCGAGAGCTCACCGATATGTCGCTGCCCCGTATCGGGCAGGAGCTGGGCGACCGTGACCATACCACCGTGATGTACGCAGATCGCAAGATTCGTAACCTCATGGCGGAGCGTCGACCTATCTTTAACCAGGTCACAGAGCTTACCAACCGTATTAAGCAGGGGTCTCGCGACGCATCCTAACCCTAAAAGGCCTAGTCATAGGGCTGTGGATAACTTTGAGACTTAAGGGGTTTTAATGTGGATGTTAAGTGCATGAATATGCAAAGCCTGTGCAGTTCGATGATTGCATAAATATCCATCCACTATTCATTCACAGTGGAGGCGGGTTTTCTGCACAGGCACCCCACAAGCACTTGGTTGAGATTCCGGGCTCAAACGGGGTTTTCCACAGTTTTCACAAGGGTTATTAACACTACGATTCTTAAAGAAAAAACGTCAAATAACAAAAAATCTGTGCTCGTGCTGCCGGGCGGGGTTGGGCTCTTGTAATTACAGATTTTCGTGAGGGCTCTTTGGTTAAGGGTCACGGCTTGTAATTACAGAAAAACAGCTTTAGTGCCACGGTAGTCCGGTAGACTGGACACCTGAACTGTGCCCGTTTAAGGGCTTCTCATGTTTAAAGCTTTGGAAGGTGCTCCAGTGAAATTTACTGTCGAACGCGATACTTTGGCCGAGGCCGTCAGCTGGACTGCCCGCTCCCTCTCCCCCCGTCCGCCTGTACCGGTACTCTCTGGCCTGCTCATCAAGGCAACAGCCGGTGAAGTGTCTATCGCCAGCTTCGACTACGAGACCTCAGCTAAGCTCAACATCGCAGCCGATATCGCTGAAGAGGGCGAAGCCCTGGTATCTGGCCGTCTGCTTGCCGATATCTGCCGTTCACTGCCCAAGTCTGACGTGCTCTTTGAACTGCGTGAGGGCAAGGTTCACCTCTCCTGCGGTTCTTCTAACTTCAACCTGTCGTCCATGCCTGTAGCTGACTACCCCGAGCTTCCTGCCCTCCCCGCGGTATCAGGTACCGTTGAGGGCTCTGAGTTCGCCAAGGCTGTTACCCAGGTGTCAGTAGCAGCGTCCAAGGACGATACCCTGCCGATTCTGACCGGTGTGCGCATGGAAATCGAAGGTGACCAGATTACCCTGCTCGCAACCGACCGCTACCGTCTGGCTATGCGCGAGCTGACCTGGAACCCCGCAGACGCTTCTATCTCAACCGCTGCGCTGGTCAAGGCTAAGACCCTTTCTGAGGTCGCCAAGACCCTGGGGGGTGCAGGAGAACTGTCCATCGCCCTGTCAGATGCCCACGAGCTCATCGGCTTTGAATCTGACTCCCGCCGCACCACCAGCCTGCTGGTCGACGGCGAATACCCCAAGATTCGCTCCCTCTTCCCCGAAGTCACCCCCGTGCACGCGATCGTCCGTACCTCAGACCTGATGGAAGCCGTCCGCCGTGTCTCCCTGGTCGCTGAGCGCAACACCCCCGTCCGCCTGGCCTTCAGCCAGGGCCAGGTCACCCTGGACGCCGGCACCGGCGAGGACGCCCAGGCAACCGAGGTGCTGCAGGCCCACCTGCACGGCGACGACATCACCGTAGCCTTCAACCCCAGCTACCTCTCCGAAGGTCTGCACACCTTCGCAGCCAACAAGTTCGTGCGCTTCTCCTTCACCGACCCCCGCAAGCCCGTTGTGCTCTCTGAGCAGGACGACTGGCAGGCTGAAGATGAGAAGAACTACCGCTACCTGCTCATGCCTATCCGCCTGCAGAACCAGTAAAACCGCAGGTCAAACCGCTATCTCAAGGAGGGCGCGCTGTACATCGACCATCTTTCGTTGATGGACTACCGCACCTACCAGCTCCTGACTCTTCCCCTCACCCCCGGCGTCACCGTCTTTCTCGGGTCAAACGGGGTGGGCAAAACCAATATCGTTGAAGCCATCGACTACACTGCGCAGCTGGCTTCTCACCGGGTTAGTCAGGACGCCCCGCTGGTACGTGTGGGCGCTGACCGCGCCTACATCCGCACCCGCACGGTCCGCGGCAACCAGCAGACCGTCCTTGAGTTTGAACTAGCCCCCGGCAAAAGCAACCGGGTACGCATCAACCGGGCGGCGCCCGTCCGCGCCCGTGAAGCCCTGGGCGTCACTCGCACCGTGCTTTTCTCACCCGAGGATTTGCAGCTGGTGAAGGGGGACCCCGCCGGGCGACGCCGTTTCCTTGATGATTTGGCGGTATCCCTGCGCCCCTCTGTTGCCGCCTACCGGGCGGACTACGAGCGGGTTTTGCGCCAGCGGAATTCCCTGCTCAAATCCATGCGCTCGCGGCGCAGCACCGGGGCCGAGGACTCCTACACCCTGGAGGTCTGGAACAAGCAGCTGGCGGACGCCGGTGCCCACCTTCTGCAGGCCCGACTACGCACCCTGGCCCTGCTTCTGCCGCAACTACAGAGGGCCTATACCGAGCTCACGGACGGTTCCAAGAATGTGAGCCTGGTGTACGATTCCACTGTTTTCCCGCCGATTTCAGCTAACCTTCTGCCGACCGCAGCCCTGATGGGGGTAGATGATCTGCGGGAGGCTATGTTGCGCGGTTTTGCCGATAAGCAGCGGGAAGAGCTGGAGCGCGGCGTGACCCTGGTGGGACCCCACCGCGATGATCTTGCCCTGGAACTCGGTGGCATCCCGGTCAAGGGTTTTGCATCCCACGGGGAAAGCTGGTCGTATGCCCTGGGTCTGAAGCTGGCCTCCTGGTACGTGCACCTGGCAGATAACGATGCCCCCGGCGCCTCCCCCATCTTGATTCTTGATGACGTCTTTGCTGAGCTCGATACCGCCCGCCGCCATAAGCTGGGTGCTATTGTTGCCGGTGCTGAGCAGGTGCTGGTGACCTGTGCTGTAGCAAGTGATATCCCTGAAGAACTGGGAGAGATTACCCTGGTCAGGGTTGAACCCGGCAGGGCCCGAGTGGAAAGCTCCCCACTAGGTAATATTCCAAATCAGGAATAATTGGGCAACGGGGTAAATATGGTTGATTCAGAATATGATGTAGAAGCAGTGGATGCTCCCCATGCCCTGCTCAGCCGCATCCGGGCTGCCAAAGAAGCCCGCGGTGAACACCGGGTGCAGGGCGCTGCCGGTCGGAAAATTATCAAGGACTTCGGCCGCGTCATGAACGCTGAGCCCGGCACCAAAGTGCGTCGCTATGCCTCAACAGAATCAACCGGCCAGCTCGGTGGCTATACCGGAGCTGGCCCCAGCGCCCGCGACCCGCAGAGCCTCGGTGGCCTGCTCGACCGCGTCATTATGGAGCGGGGCTGGACCACTCCCCTAGCGGTTTCCTCGGTTATGGCCCGCTGGGACAAACTGGTCGGCCCCCAAATCGCCTCGAAAGCTACCCCCGAGAGTTTTGAAGACGGGGTGATGACCGTCCGCTGCGAATCAACCGCCTGGGCCGTGCAGATTCGCCAGATGAAATACGACATCATGCGCCGCTTCAACGGGGAGCTGGGGGACGATGTCGTCAAAGACGTGCGCGCCTTTGGGCCAGCAGCCCCCTCGTGGAAAAAAGGACGGCGGGTTGCCCCCGGCGGGCGCGGCCCCCGCGATACCTACGGGTAGAAAACCCAAGGGTGCAAATTACAAAAATCGTTTCTGCGCCCCTGACCCCCTGACCCTGTGAGAACCCACAGCATCGGGGTTCCGGTCGCTCTAGCAGCGAGCTAGGGCTCTTCTGGCCCTAAGTACCCCTCTAAAACATCACAAAACAGGTTCAAAAATAGCCCTGTGCGGTAGAATTGAGAGCAGAATACGCGCGCCTGCCCGCCCGTACAGTAGCCCCACCCCGCCGCCTTGAGCGCGGGCGTCCGCGCTGAACGGCCGCCGGTGCGAGACCGACCATGCAAGGAGCCTAACTACCTGTGGCAACTGAAGAAACCTCCCACGAATACGGCGCCGCCGACATCACGGTCCTCGAAGGCCTTGAAGCCGTGCGCAAGCGCCCCGGTATGTACATCGGTTCAACCGGCGAACGCGGCCTGCACCACCTGGTCTACGAAGTCGTTGATAACTCCGTCGATGAGGCCCTGGCAGGGCACGCCGACCTGATCGAGGTCGTCATTCAGAAGGACGGCGCAGTGCGAGTTGCCGACAACGGGCGAGGCATTCCCGTCGATGAGCACCCCACCGAAAAGAAGCCCACCGTCGAGGTCGTCATGACCATCCTGCACGCCGGTGGTAAGTTCGGCGGCGGCGGCTACGCGGTCTCCGGCGGCCTGCACGGTGTGGGTATCTCCGTTGTTAACGCGCTTTCGACTAAGGTCGAAACCGAGGTGCGCCGCCAGGGCTACAAGTGGCACATCAGCTACGCCAACGGCGGCCATACCGTCAAGCCCCTCACCCGCGGGGAGGCCACCGACGAAACCGGCACCACCCAGACCTTCTACCCCGACCCCGAAATCTTCGAAACCGTCGAATTCGATTTCGAGACCCTGCGCGCCCGTTTCCAGCAGATGGCCTTCCTGAACAAGGGCCTGACCATCCAGCTCACCGACGAACGCGAGCTGCACGAGGGGGATGAAGTCACCGGCGAAGAGAAGCCCGAGAAGCTGCCCCTCAACCAGGTGGGTGCCGATGCCAACGGCTACAAGACCGTCACCTACATGTACAAGGACGGCCTCTTCGACTACGTGAACTTCCTGAATACCTCCAAGAAGCTCACCACCGTGCACGATGACATCATCGCCTTCGAAAGCGAAGATACCGACCGCATGATGAGCCTGGAAGTGGCCATGCAGTGGACCACCGCCTACAAGGAATCGGTGCATACCTACGCCAACACCATCAACACCCACGAGGGCGGCACCCACGAAGAGGGCTTCCGTACTGCTCTAACCACCCTGATCAACCGCTTCGCCCGCGACAACAAGCTGCTGCGCGAGAAGGACGACAACCTCACCGGTGAGGATGTCCGCGAAGGTCTGACCGCCGTGGTCTCTGTCAAGATCTCTGAGCCCCAGTTCGAGGGGCAGACCAAGACCAAGCTGGGTAACTCCGAAGCCAAGGCTTTCGTTCAGCGCGAGACCATGGACCAGCTGGGCGACTGGCTGGAACGTAACCCCGGTACCGGTAAGGAAATCGTCCGCCGCGCTATCACCGCAGCCCAGGCCCGCCTGGCTGCCCGCAAGGCCCGCGAAACCACCCGCCGCAAGGGTCTGCTTGAAACCGGCTCCATGCCGGGCAAGCTCAAGGACTGCTCCTCCAAGGACCCCTCAATTTCAGAGATTTACCTGGTGGAGGGTGACTCCGCGGGCGGTTCAGCCGTGCGCGGCCGCAACCCCGAAACCCAGGCGATTCTGCCCCTGCGCGGTAAGGTGCTGAACGTCGAGCGCGCTCGCCTCGACCGCGCCCTGTCTAACGCTGAAATCCAGTCACTGATTACCGCCTTCGGTACCGGTATCGGTGAGGACTTCGACATCGAGAAGGCCCGCTACCACAAGGTCGTCCTGATGGCGGACGCGGACGTGGACGGCCAGCACATCACCACCCTGCTGCTGACCCTGCTCTTCCGCTACATGCGTCCGCTCATTGAAGCCGGCTACGTCTACCTGGCCCAGCCCCCGCTCTACCGCATCAAGTGGTCTAACGCCCCGCACGACTACGTCTTCTCGGACGCCGAGCGCGACGCCGCCCTGGAAGCTGGTTACGCCAAGAACCAGCGCATCCCCAAGGACAACGGTATCCAGCGCTACAAGGGTCTGGGCGAAATGGACTACACCGAGCTCTGGGACACCACCATGGACCCCGAACGCCGCACCCTGCTACAGGTCAAGATGGAAGACGCCGCAGCGGCTGACCAGATCTTCTCCGTGCTGATGGGCGAGGACGTCGAGGCTCGCCGAGAATTCATCCAGCAGAACGCAAAGGACATCCGCTTCCTTGATATCTAAGGCTTTTTAGCGTGAATTAAGCGCTATATAGCCAATATGGAATATAAAAATCAAGGACGAAAAACGAGGAACTTATGAGCGACGAGAACACCACCAGCTCACCCCAGCCCATTGAGGGCGATATCGTTGCAACCGACGCAACCCCGGCACCTGCCGCCGGCAACGTTGAGGTTGTAGACCTGCGCTCCGAGATGGAGCGCTCCTACCTGGACTACGCTATGGCCGTCATTATCGGCCGTGCCCTGCCCGATGTGCGTGACGGACTCAAGCCCGTGCACCGCCGCGTCATCTACGCCATGTACGACGGCGGCTACCGCCCCGAGCGCTCCTTCAACAAGTGCGCCCGCGTGGTTGGTGAAGTCATGGGTCAGTACCACCCCCACGGCGACGCCGCTATCTACGACACCCTGGTTCGTCTGATCCAGGACTGGGTCATGCGCTACCCCCTGGCTCTTGGTCAGGGTAACTTCGGCTCCCCCGGTAACGACGGTGCAGCAGCTCCCCGTTACACCGAAACCAAGATGGCCCCCCTGGCCCTCGAAATGGTACGAGATATCACCGAGGACGCCGTCGACTTCCAGCCCAACTACGACGGCAAAAACCAGGAGCCGGTCGTCCTGCCCTCCCGCATCCCCAACCTGCTGGTCAACGGCTCATCGGGCATCGCGGTCGGTATGGCCACCAACATCCCGCCGCACAACCTGCGCGAGGTAGCCGACGGTGTGCAGTGGTTCCTGCAGAACCCCGAAGCCTCCAATGAAGAGCTGCTCGAAGCCCTCATTGCCCGCATTAAGGGCCCCGACTTCCCCACCGGCGCAACCATCCTGGGCCACAAGGGAATCGAGCAGGCCTACCGCACCGGCCGCGGCTCCATCACCATGCGCGCTGTGGTCAACGTTGAAGAAATCCAGGGCCGCACCTGCCTGGTCGTCACCGAACTGCCTTACCAGGCCAACCCCGATAACCTGGCCATCAAGATTGCCGAACTGGTCAAGGACGGCAAAATCACCGGCATCGCTGATCTGCGCGACGAAACCTCCGGCCGTACCGGCCAGCGCCTGGTCATCGTCCTCAAGCGTGACGCCGTGCCCAAGGTGGTGCTGAACAACCTCTACAAGCACACCCAGCTGCAGGAAAACTTCTCAGCCAACATGCTGGCGATTGTGGATGGCGTACCCCGCACCCTCTCCCTGGATGCCTTCATCCGCCACTGGGTCAACCACCAGCTCGAAGTTATCGTGCGCCGCACCCGCTACCGCCTGCGTCAGGCTGAGGAAGAGGCACATATCCTGCGCGGCCTGCTCAAGGCCCTCGACGCCCTCGACGAGGTCATCGCGCTGATTCGCCGCTCCCCTACCGCAGATGACGCCCGCACCGGCCTCATGGACTTCCTCGACATTGACGAGGCTCAGGCCCAGGCCATTCTGAACATGCAGCTGCGCCGCCTTGCCGCCCTGGAACGCCAGAAGATTCAGGATCGCCACGACGAGCTCATGCGCATGATCGACGAATACAACGCGATCATCGCCTCAGAAGACCGCCAGCGCTCCATCATCTCTGAAGAGCTGGCTGAAATCGTTGCCCGCTTTGGCGACGAGCGCCGCACCAAGATCCTCATGGGTTACGACGGCGACATGTCCATGGAAGACCTCATTCCCGAGGAAGAAATGGTCGTCACCATCACCCGCGGCGGCTACGTCAAGCGCACCCGCAGCGACCAGTACCGCTCCCAGCACCGCGGTGGTAAGGGCATCAAGGGTGCCTCCCTGCGCGGGGACGACGTCGTCCAGCACTTCTTCGTCACCTCCACCCACTCCTGGATCCTCTTCTTCACTAACCTGGGCCGCGTCTACCGCACCAAGGCTTACGAGCTCATGGAAGCCGGTCGCGACGCCAAGGGCCAGCACGTGGCTAACCTGCTAGCCTTCCAGCCCGAGGAAACCATCGCCAAGGTCATGGAACTCAAGTCCTACGAGGACGCCCCCTACCTGATCCTGGCCACCAAGAAGGGCCTGGTGAAGAAAACCGCCCTGTCGGACTACGACACCAACCGTGCCGCCGGCGTCATCGCCATCAACCTGCGTGACGGCGACGAACTGGTCTCAGCCCAGCTGGCCAGCGCCGAGGACGACCTGCTGCTGATCTCCCGCCAGGGCCAGTCCCTGCGCTTCACCGCCACCGACGAAGCCCTGCGCCCCATGGGCCGCGCAACCTCCGGTGTGACCGGCATGAAGTTCCGCGAGGGCGATGAGCTACTCTCAGCCAACGTCGTTACCGATGACTCCTTCGTCTTCGTTGTCACCGCAGGCGGCTACGCCAAGCGTACCCAGGTTGACCAGTACCGCGTGCAGGGCCGTGGCGGCCTCGGCATCAAGGTCGCCAAGCTGGCTGAAGACCGCGGCGAGCTCGTCGGTGGCCTGATTGTGGGCGAAGAGGACGAGGTCATGGTCGTCATGCAGTCCGGCAAGGTCGTGCGTACCTCGGTCTCAGAAGTACCGGCCAAGGGCCGCGACACCATGGGCGTTATTTTCGCCAAGCCCGGTAAGAATGACGAGATCCTCGAAGTTGCCCGCAACTACGAGCGCAACATCGATGAGGCAGACGACACCGACGAAAACGGCGCCGAAGGTCCCGAAAAGCCGGCAGATGAAGTACCTTTAGAAAACAACACCACCCCGGCAGTAGCCGACACCGCAGACGCACTTGGAGGTAAGAGTGAGCACTAAAAGCACCGGAACCGCACCGCGGCCAGCGCCGCGAGCCGGCACCCCGCGCGCTGCCCAAGGTAAGGCACGCCCCCAGAGTGCGGCGTCCGCAGGTGCCCAGCGTAAGCCGCTGGTGCGCCCCGCCCCCCGCTCCAAGATCCGTCGCGCTCGCCTGGTCGTTGCCAAGGTAGATACCTTCTCGGTCGCCAAGCTCGTCTTCCTGCTCTCGGTCGCCATCGGTATCGCTACCGTGGTTGCAGCCGTTATTCTCTGGCTCGTCATGCAGGCCACCGGTGCCTTCCAGAGCCTCAATGACCTGCTGACCCTGCTCGGTACCACCGGTGACGCCGTAGACATCTCCCAGTACCTCTCACTGGGCCAGGTAGCTCTCTACAGCACCATCATCTCCGTGGTGAACGTCGTGCTCTTCACCCTGCTCGGCACCCTGGCAGCCATGCTCTACAACGTGGCAGCCAAGCTGGTTGGCGGCGTGGGCGTAACCCTCACCGACGAATAAACCAAAACCCTGCCTCGTGGCGCCCTGTAGATTCAGGGCGCCACGAAGCTTTTAAACACCCTTTCAGGGTATGTGTCTCAGAACACGCTATTTCGATTTGGCAAGGTGTCAAAACCTGTGTAAAGTTATATCTCGTTCTGATGAACACCAAGGGCGTATAGCTCAGACGGTTAGAGCGCTACACTGATAATGTAGAGGTCCCAGGTTCAATTCCTGGTACGCCCACTCACCTTGGTTGAAAGGTTGACATGAAGAAATTTATGGCAATCACGCTCGCTGCGCTGGCAACAGCGGTAGCAGCAAAGAAAGCTAAGGATTCTCAGGAGAATAAAAAAACTTGGGAAGAAGCTACAGATAAAATTTCATAGGTAGCACCCGATGGGGGCGTGGCGCAATTGGTAGCGCACCTGCTTTGCAAGCAGGGGGTTAGGGGTTCGAGTCCCCTCGCCTCCACTCTTCGGTGATTATAGCAAGAGGGAAACACCCGGTCCCATCCCGAACCCGGAAGTTAAGGCTCTTAGCGCCGATGGTACTGCACTGGCGACGGTGTGGGAGAGTAGGTCATCGCCGAATTAAATTTGGTAAGGAACCCCAGTCGAAAGACTGGGGTTCCTTTTTTCTATAAACACTAAAAAGTTATTCCGATAGTTCTCTGGGATAGGTATAGCGCTGTCGTCGGCAGAGTCGCAGGTGAGGCTCGGAGTTGCCTGCAATGACTAACAGCACAAGCGACTCTAGTCTGTTATAGCCTTGAAATAAGCAGAGAAGCATGAGAATAGAAACCGTGACTACAGAACTCATCATTCTGGTGATCGTAGTGCTGACCGCACTAGCCTTCGACTTCACCAACGGCTTCCACGACACAGCCAACGCCATGGCCTCATCTATCGCCACCGGCGCCCTCAAGCCCAAGGCGGCTGTCGCTCTCTCAGCCGTCCTTAACCTCATCGGCGCCTTCCTCTCCATCGAGGTAGCTAAGACCGTCGGCTCCGGCCTCATCGACCTTGAAACTGCCGGCGGTGGCCCCAGCCTCATGCTGATCGTCTTTACCGGCCTGGTAGGCGCAATCCTCTGGAACGTCTTCACCTGGCTGCTGGGCCTGCCTTCCAGCTCCTCTCACGCCCTCTTCGGCGGCCTGATCGGCGCAACCCTGGCATCGCTGGGCACAAGCGGCGTGCTCTGGAACGGCGTGCTGATGAAGATTATCGTCCCCGCCCTGATGGCCCCGCTCATCGCTGGCGTTGTTGCCGGCATCGGCGCTGCCATCATCTACGCGCTGACCAAGAGCGTGCCCGGCGACCAGAAAAAGAAGAACTTCCGCTTCGGCCAGATTTCTGCCGCTTCCCTGATGTCCCTGGCACACGGTACCAACGATGCACAGAAGACCATGGGCGTTATCTTCCTGGCCCTGGTTGCTGCCAACGAAATCAACCCCGAAGCAGATATCCCCTTCTGGGTCCGCCTGGTCTGCGCCCTGGCTATCGCCCTGGGTACCTACCTGGGTGGCTGGCGCATCATCAAGACCATGGGCAAGGGTATCGTCGATATTGAAGGCCCCCAGGGCTTCGCAGCGGACGGCTCCTCGGCAGCTATCATCCTGACCTCCTCCCACTTCGGCATGGCCCTGTCCACCACTCACGTAGCAACCGGCTCCATCATCGGCTCCGGTGTCGGCCGTCGCGCCAAGGTGAGCTGGTCAACCGCCCGCCGTATGGTCATCGCCTGGATTATCACCCTGCCCGCCGCTGGCTCCGTCGGTGCGCTGACCTGGTTCGTGGGTAACGGCATCAACTCTATGACCGGTAGCGCCTGGATGGGCGAGGCAACCGTCTTCCTCATTCTGGTTGGCTTCTGCTTCTGGATGTGGGCCCACTCCCGCAAGAGCGCCGTCAGCCACATCGATATGCACTCGGGTGAGGCTGTCACCGCCCGTGAGGTGCACACCGAGTCGATTCCCACCGTGAAGGCTGGTTCCTAAATGTTGATTGTTGATATCTTCCACAAGATTTACCCCGTCTTCTTGGCCGGTCTGGGCTTTGGTGCTGGCCTGCCGATTCTCTACGCCCTGGGTGTGCGCCTGATGAGCGGCACCGCTGTAGAGACCCCTGAGGGCACTGTCTACACTGAGCCTGCCCCTGTGGCCCGCGCTGCCGCCTATGTGCTGTTTGCGGTGCTGGCTCTGGCTGTTGTGAGCGGTATTCTCTGGATCGCCAAGGACTTCATCTACGCCTACACCGGCTTCAACTTCCTGGGAGCTGCAGGCTAAAAGGGTTCTGTATATAGACGGCGGGGGCTGGTGGTTTGTAACCACCAGCCCCCGCTGGTTTTAAGGGGCGGACGCCGGTGGGCTGGTGTCTTGTTTTGTGAGGGGAGGCGCAGGTAGGGTGCGAAGTATGGTGCTCAACGACCTTCCCTTACGCAGTATCACCGCCCGTAGCGATTTCGAGCCGCTCACCGGTGTCCGCGCCCATACCTGGCCCTATAATCTTGCGGTCACCCGGGCGGCGCTCGCAGGGCTCACCTTTGGGCAACTCACCATCATTGTGGGAGAAAACGGGGCCGGTAAATCCTCCCTCGTGGAATCCATCGCAGAAGCCTACGGCCTGCCTCTCGGGGGCGGGGATAACCGGGTTGCCCGGCCTACCTATGAGCAAGCCTCCGCCTTCGGCGCTGACCTACAGGTTATACGCGGGGTCGCCGGACGCCGGGCAGGGCTCTTCCTGCGAGCTGAGGGAATGCTGGCTCATCTGGAACATATGGCCAGCCTCAAATCACAGCAGGCAGTCGATATTCTGCGCCTCTCCCATGGGGAGGGTACCCAGTGTTTACTTGAAGAATCCTTCGATGATTACGGCCTCTGGATCCTTGATGAACCCGAATCAGGCCTATCTTTCTCGGGGCAGCTTGAACTGTGCGCCCGCGTCCTTGCCTTTCTTGAGCGAGGCGGGCAAGTAGTGCTCTGCACCCACAGCCCGCTCCTTGCTGCGCTCGCTGCACGCCGCAATGAACTGGTGTGGGAAATAGGGGAGTGGGGGATCCAGAAACTGGCCTGGGCTGAGCTCGATATGACCACCCACTGGCGCAATATGCTCGATGACCCCGACATGTACCTGCACCACCTTGGATAAACCGGGGTATATCGCCTATTTTTCAGACTTTCACCCTCAACCTGTGGCGGAGCTAACCGCATATTTGGTAGAATTGGTTTGCGCGTGCAAAAAACCTGTAGTAAGGTAGAAGCATAACACCACGGGGGCGTGGCGCAATTGGTAGCGCACCTGCTTTGCAAGCAGGGGGTTAGGGGTTCGAGTCCCCTCGCCTCCACTTTTCGGTGATTATAGCAAGAGGGAAACACCCGGTCCCATCCCGAACCCGGAAGTTAAGGCTCTTAGCGCCGATGGTACTGCACTGGCGACGGTGTGGGAGAGTAGGTCATCGCCGAATTAAATTTGGTAAGGAACCCCAGTCGAAAGACTGGGGTTCCTTTTTGTATGCGCAGTTCTTTTGGCGAGCGTGCATGATATCGCTGAGCGTGCGCAGGGCGGGTGCACGCTCAGCGATATGGCGCACGCTCGCGTCCGCCCACCGCTCGCGTCCGCCCGTCTCTGTCATAAATAGCCAGAGGCAACCCTGTGTAGGTAAACTAAACACTTCAAAAGTAAGTAGTGTTGCAATCTCTGTGATTGCAGGTGCAAGGACGCACCAGCGAGAACAAAGGCAAAACCATGTCACCACAAGCAGTTGGCTTCGCCCTCCTTATCCTCGGCGTAGCCCTTCTCATCGGCAAGATTATTCGAGTCAAAGTGGGCTGGGTGCAAACCCTCTTTT
This sequence comes from Rothia sp. L_38, assembly GCF_050689125.1. NCBI lineage: Bacteria > Bacillati > Actinomycetota > Actinomycetes > Micrococcales > Micrococcaceae > Rothia > Rothia sp. L_38. The sequence goes on from NZ_JBOEQD010000006.1 coordinate 39,470, forward strand.
TGCCCAGCTCTATCGTGGCGGGCGTCCTGCTACTCCTGCTCGGCCCGCAGGTTCTTGGCCGCTTCTCCGGCCCCTGGGGTGAAAACGGCCTCTTTACCGACGCCATGCTCACCACCTGGGGAGCCCTCCCCGGCCTGCTCATCAGCGTCATCTTCGCAACCATGTTCCTGGGGCAAGAGCTCCCCACGCCCAAGCGGGCCGTGCAGCTTGCCGGCCCCCAGCTCTCCCTGGGCGTGGCTCTAGGGTCGGGCCAGTACGTCGTGGGCCTGCTCCTTGCCGCCCTGGTACTCGTCCCCGTCTTTGCAGCCTCGCCCATGACCGGCGCCCTCATCGAAATCGCCTTCGAGGGCGGGCACGGCACCGCTGCCGGTATGCGCGGTGTCATGGAAGACCTGGGCTTCAGTGAAGGTGCCGACCTGGCAGTTGGCCTGGCAACCGTCGGTATCGTAGGCGGTATCGTCATCGGTATTGCCCTCATCAACTGGGGCGTGCGCACCGGCAAGACCGAAATTCTCAAGGGTGACGCCAAGATGTCGATTGCCGAGCAGAAAGGTCTCTTCCGCGAGGACGAGCACTACTCGGCCGGCACAATGACCTCCCGCCCGGCGTCCGTTGAACCGCTCTCCCTGCACATGGCCATTATGGCGCTGGCGGTGCTGGTGGGCTGGCTGATTCTGGAGGGCCTGCGCTGGATTGAGCAGCAGACCTACGCCTCTATCATGCTGGACGAGAACACCCCGCTTGAAATCTTCGCCTATGTGCCGCTCTTCCCCATGGCCCTGCTGGGCGGCGTCATCGTACAGATGGCAGCTAAGGCGGTAGGAGCTGCTTCTATCATCGACCACCAGATGATGCTGCGTATTCAGGGCTGGGCCCTGGACTTCCTCATCGTCGCCGCAATCGCCAACCTGTCCCTACAGGCTGTGGGCGAGAATCTTGCCGTCTTCGCCATACTGGCGGTGGCCGGTATCGGCTTCAACGTGGCTATCTTCCTCTGGCTGGCCCCGCGCCTGATCGGCCGCTACTGGTTCGAACGCGGCATCGGCGACTTTGGCCAGTCTATGGGCGTCACCGCCACCGGCCTGATCCTGATGCGCGTGGTTGACCCCAAGGGCGAATCCCCTGCCTTCGAAGCCTTCGGCTACAAGCAGCTGGTCTTCGAACCCTTCTTCGGCGGTGGGCTGGTGACCGCCCTGGCCGTCCCCGTCATTTATCTGACCGGCATCTGGCCCCTCTTCTTCGTCATGCTCGCCATCTTCATTATCTCCATCGCGGTGGGACTCATCTTCCTGCGCCCCAAAGAGATGAAGGACCGCGAGCGCCACACCCAGCAGATGCAGCAGGTCAAGGCTAAGGACGCTTAGGCGCGGCCCGGGTGCCCCGCCACCTGCCCCCGCTGGGGTAGGCGGCGGTGGGGTGGCGTCTTTTAGGAGAAGAACTTTTGGGCGTTGGTGGTGAGAATGGCGTCAGTGTCTTCGGGGGAGAGGGCTATAGCCCGATCTCCCAGGTGTAGGCTAGCGCCCTGCACGTATTCCACCGCGCGAGTGTATTGGGTGTCTTGGAAGTAGGGGTAGTCCGAGCCCATCATCAGCTGGCTCACTCCGTAGGCATCGGCTGCCAGTAGCAGGGATGGGCCGTGGAAGTTCGCGGTATCAAACCACATGTTGCGCAGCGTCTGTGCAGGGGAATGGTTGAAAGCATCCCAGTCGGTGTAGTTATCTTCGATGCGCTGAGCCAAGAAGGGCAGGTCGCCCGCTAGGTGGGCGATGTGGAAACGAATCTTTGGGAAGCGGGCCGGGATATCTGCTTTGAGCAGGTGGAGCACCGCTACGGCGTCCTCAACCGGTGCTCCGTTGACCCAGACCAGGTCGTGTTCGGTGAGGAGCTCAGAGCCGACCCCGCCGCCGGTAGCGTGAACGTAGACCCTGGCACCCAGCTCATTGAGGCGTTCGTACAGCGGTGTTAGCGACTCGTCCGCGATTGAAAGTGACCCCTGAATGAAGGTGGGAAGGCCCACTCCGATAAAGCCCTCGCGGTCAAAGTATTCATCGAGGACGATCAGTGACTCGGCTACGTGGGGGACGGGCAGCGCCAGGTAGGAACGGAATCGCCCCGGGTAGCTCTGCATGGTTTTTTCGTAGATATCGTTGACTAGTCGGGCTGCTGCTAGCGCATCCTTAGCATCAGGGAGCATGGGCACCTGCGGGGTCACTGAGAGAATCTGCTCGGCGACTCCAGCGTCATCCATCTGCTTCAGACGGGCAGCCATTTCTTCAGGATCATCACTGGCCCGCATGTTCCGGGCAATCTGAGTGGTGGCGGGGTCTGCCCCGTGCTTCTCTAAGAAATCAAGGTAGCGGGCCGGGTAGAGATGGGCGTGGGTATCGATGGTGTTCATATCATCCTTCTTGAGACGTGTCTTACCTTTCTTTGTCTGACTCTACACCTCGTCCCGACGGCTCACTAAGGCTCTGCTAGGCTGAAACCACCATGACCCACCCATACCCAGAACAGCCTTATAACGCCCCGCCTGGGGAAAGCGCGTCCGCTCCGCCTCCGCCGGCTGAAGCAGTGCCTGCCCCGATGCCCGGTGCCAGCGCCCCCGGAATCGACAACAGGTCCTACACCCGGCGTAATATTCTGATTCTGCTGGGTGTGCTGGCTGTTCCTACGGTGCTGGTTCTGGCGCTCGTGGCTTATTTCGCGGGATCCCGCAGCCACATGACTCTGGGCGGAGGGAGCATCTGGGATTCTTCCCTGCTGGCTGATGATGGCTCTTCCAGCTCAGATGCCACCTGGCTGTACGCTGTAGATACTGAGAGCGTTGAGTCGGGCGCCCTTGCCGAGCACCTTGCACAGACGGTTCCCCAGCTGGGCGGCACCAGCGGAATCTTCCAGCGGGAATCCACCCACTCCACCTATATTCACCTGCCGAGCGGTGGCTCCATCAGCATCGACAGCCACGAGGAAATCCCCATCACCCTCTCAGCCGAGACCTGGCAGGAAATCCTCACGCGGGCGTCCGACGAGCGCATGGGGTCGGTGAGCGTCTCAGCCCACGGGGCTGGTGAGTACGAAACCGAGGCTCCCTGGGTTGAGGTCAAGTACTACCTCTACGGAGATAACAGCTCAGACCAACGATCCCTACTCGCTGATATGGCTAGCTGGGAGCCCCTGGACGGGGTAGATATGGAGAGCGTCTCGTACATGGACGAGATAGAGCTTGATACTGATACGGTGCAGGTTTTCGCCTTTGGGCCGCTGAGCGAGGTGCAGGCCTGGTCGAGTTCTGCCGCCCCGATTGCTCAGGCATTCGCGGTGCACACCGAGGGGCTAGAGGTCGTGAGTATCAACAAATACCGGGACTCTACCAACTACTTTGTGACCGCCCGCTTCGAGAGCTACACAGGCGATACGGATGCCGCCCGCCAGGCCATGGTCGAGAGCATACAGGGCACAGCAATCGGCAGTGCCTTTGACCTTGACCTGATGGACGCCACCACCTCGGCCTACTACTTCGAAGGCCGGTGGGACGTCTACGAGTCAGGAACCTCAGAATAAGCCCCCCCTTACAGCAAAGGCCCCGGCCTCCCTGTGCGGGAGCCGGGGCCGGGCGTCCGCGCTCGCAATCAACGAGGGGCGGACGCGCGTGAGCAACTAGTGAGGACTAGGCAGCGGGGGTCTTCCAGGGGTCCTCAACGGGGCGAGAAGCCTTGAAAGCAGCCGCCCCAGCGACAGCGCCAGCAACCAGCAGACCAAAGACCAGCAGGCCCTTGTTGCCGCTCTTAGAAGCCTTCTTCTGCTCCTTGGCGTAACCCTTAGCGGCCTTAACAGCAGCCTTCTGAGCCTTCTTCAGGGCCTTCTTGTCGCCGGTGACCTTAGCAGCAACAGTCTCAACCTGGGTGGGGACCTCAGCGTCGGAGAGCTTATCTGCAACGGTGGTGGCAACGTCAGCAGCCTTAACGCGGGCGGTTGCTACAGCGTTTTCAACGGCGGGGGTGACGTCGTCGATGGTGTGCTGAATCTTATCGGCCAGGGTGGACTGGACCTTCTCCAGCTTCTTGGAGCTGTCCTTAGCGGCAGCCTGGGTTGCCTTGGAGATGCTCTTACCCTGCTTCTCAGCAGCCTTCTGCAGGGCTGAAACCTTCTTGCCGGTCAGCTTCTCGGCGCGAGCGGCCTTCTTCTCGGCCAGGGCGGTCAGCTTGTCAGCCTTCTTGCCGGTGTTCTTAGCGGCCTTTGAGAAGAACTTCTCTGCCTGCTTCTGAGCTTTCTTAGCCTTGCTCTTCTTGCACAGTGCCATGGGTGTTTCCTCCATGTGTGGGGCTGCCCCTCACCTAACTCGCGAGTTCGAGTAGAGCGCGGTGGCAAGCAACTTACATTTAGTATCAGCTTACTTTCTAAAACCTTAAAAGTGTTTTGCGGCGGCGCAAAAACCCTCGTGTTTCTCTGCCCGCTAAAGTTAAGGGCTCCTGAAGGGTTGGCGGACGCTGGTGCGCACCCGCTCGAATGCGACGTGAATTCCCGAGCGGGCTTCGTCTTTAGGGCTAACGTTGTGCGATAAGAGTAAAGATATGCCAAAACTTCTCACCAGTGAAAGTTTTTCCATGGTGGGCTTTTTCATCGAAATGCAACACGGTGAAATCTTCTAATGAGTCCTCAACCCAGCTACGCTCTACCGTGGAGATAAGCGGTTGTTCGGCCCACGAATCACGCGGACCAAGAAGGTCGACTGCGAGGATACCGCCGGGAGCTACAGCATTGAGTATGCGTGACCACGCAGCAGGAAAATGCTCTGGTGGGCAAAAGGGAAGTGCGAAACCGGAGTAAATGAGATCAAAGCTGTGCTTATCAAAGACAAAATCTTGGGCAGTTGCTACAGAATGCGACCAGCGTTTTAGATAGTCGGGGTCTGCCTGCATGATGGTGCTCTGAATGAGGTTCTCACTGTGCGCGTCAGGCTCTACAGAATGAACCTCAAATCCGTGAGAGAGAAGTTTGGCAGTTTCTACTCCAGCGCCAGCGCCCAGGTCTAGAGCCCTACCCTTGCCTGGTGAATGGCAGTAGCTCAGCGCCTGTATAAGGAGAGGGCGGACAGGACGGCCTGCTTGCGCCTGATTGTACTTAGTCCAATGGTTTTCGTCGGAGGAAAGCATGTTTTGATAGTAGCCAGCGGAAATGTGGCATACAAGATATTACGTGAGCTGAATGTGGGATAAGTGCTGTTTTGCGGCCGATCTAGCTAGAAGGCTATGGCTGTAGGGCTACCCTGTTCTAAATCTTTCTAAGGCGTTCTAAAATATTTTTTAGAACGCCTTAGAAAGATTTAGAAAGCAGCGAACGATGAATCAAGACCTCAATCCCTTCACCCCCGGGGCAGGGCTAACACCGCCTGAGCTCACAGGTCGAGACCAAGAAATCATTGACTTCGACAGGCTCGTAGCCCGCAGCAAAATGCGCCTGACCGATAGAGGGCTTATGCTCTACGGTTTACGCGGAGTCGGTAAAACCGTCCTGCTTCGCAGACTAGAAACCCATGCAGAACGCTCCGGCTGGCTCACCCTCAGACTCGAAGGGAGCCTTACTTCCTCTGCCCAAAAACAGCTTCGTATCAAACTCGCACGAGATCTTGCCCAGCAGACCAGGGTAGTCACCCAAGGGCACACTGGAAATGCAATACAGCGAGCAATCGCCTCTATTGCCGAACTATCACTGACGCTGGGCTTTGCCCAAGCCCGCCTAGTGCTCAAACCTAAGACTGACGAACCTGCCTTCACCACCGGCGTCCTCGACATAGACTTCCCCGAAGCAATCTTGAACCTGGCAGAAGCCCTCAAAGAACTCCCCCAGCCTAAAGCTATCGGTTTTTTCATTGACGAAATCCAAGACCTCGACAGCGAACTGCTCGATATGCTCCTGACAACCCAGCATGAGGCGGGACAACGGGAACTACCTTTTTACATCATCGGGGCTGGTCTACCCTCAGTGCCCACCCGTCTAGGGGAAATCAAAACCTACGCTGAACGCCTCTTCAGCTACCGCGAAATAGGTGCTCTTACCCCGGATGCGACCCGGCGGGCTTTCATCGAACCTATCCGCAGGCCCGGCGGTCACATCGTAGCAAGCGCCCTCGAAAAAGCAACCGTAGCCTCGCAGGGCTACCCCTACTTCATTCAGCAGTACGGGCAGGCTATCTGGAACTCTGCCGCCCAACAGACCATCACCGACGACGATGTGCTTGCTGGCCTTGCCGTAGGGCGAAGCGAACTAGATAGCGGTTTTTACCTCACCCGCTGGCAGCGGACTACCGATGCAGAACAGGACTACCTGGTTGCGATGGCCCGCGTGATGAAAGGTCAGGCCGCCCGCACCGGAGAAATCGCAGAGACCCTGAATAAGACAGCTAACGGAACCAGCGTGGTGCGTAAATCCCTCATCGAAAAAGGGCTGGTGTACTCGCCGGGTGTAGGCCAGCTGGCCTTTACGGTGCCGGGAATGCAGGACTTCGTGCTGAGACAGGCGGGGCAGGTATAGGCCGCCCGTCGGCGTCCGCTTCTTTCACTCACCGCAAAAGCTCAGGTCATATCTAGCGGCTGCTCACCTGCCCGTGCGAGAATAGGGGCATGACTGCAACTGCAAAAGCAACTATTCACACCAACCACGGTGACATCGTCGTTAACCTCTTCGGTAACCACGCACCGCTGACCGTCAAGAACTTCATCGGCCTGTCAGATGGCACCCAGGAATGGCGCCACCCCCGCACCGGCGAAGTACAGGAAGGCCCCCTCTACAAGGACGTCATCTTCCACCGCATCATCCGCGACTTCATGATCCAGGGTGGCGACCCCCTCGGTCAGGGCATCGGCGGCCCCGGCTACCAGTTCAAGGACGAAATCCACCCCGAACTGAGCTTCAACAAGCCCTACCTGCTGGCCATGGCTAACGCAGGCCCCGGCACCAACGGCTCCCAGTTCTTCATCACCACTGTTGAGACCCCCTGGCTCAACGGCCGCCACACTATCTTCGGTGAGGTCGCAGATGAGGACTCCAAGAAGGTCGTTGACGCCATCGAAGGTGTAGCAACCGGCGCTATGGACCGCCCCGTCGAGGACGTCGTTATCTCATCCATCGACATCGAAGAACTCTAAACCTTCCACAGGTTAGTGCAAGGCCCGCCCCTTCCTGGGTGGGCCTTTGCTCTACCCTAGAAAAATTTTTTTTGAGCGGCTAACGCCGCAGTTGAAAGGACGAGCGCGTGAGCGAGCAGGTCGGCAGGTACGGCTATTCCAGTGATGAGACTCCGGTGTGCCCCCGCCACCCTGACCAGGTGACCTATGTGCGGTGCGGACGCTGCGGGCGGCTAGCCTGCGGGCAGTGCCAGGTACCGCTTGAGGTGGGCATGATGTGCGTGGACTGCCTGGCAGAAGCGCAACGCTCGGCACCGCGTATCCGTTACGCTAAGGCCCGCCTCACTATTACATATGCTCTTATCGGTATAAATAGTGTGGTGTGGATTTTGCAGTTCTTCTTCGCTAGCATCACCACTTTCGGTATCTATAACCCCCTCTACGTGGAATACACGGGTCAGTGGTACCGTCTGCTGACCTCTGGGTTCTTGCACTCGCCCAACAACGTCACCCACCTGCTCCTTAACATGTTCACCCTCTACCTCTTTGGGCAGGCGCTAGAGCCGCTCATGGGAAAGTGGAAGTTCCTTGCCACCTACCTGCTCTCAATTATTGGTGGCTCCGTGGCAGTGCACCTGCTGGCATCTGTTCTGGGCGGTATGGACGTGAGCACCCTGGGGGCCTCCGGCGGCGTCTTTGGCCTCTTTGGAGCCTTCTTCGCCCTCTCCCGGGCCCGCCAGCAGAGCACCAGCAGCATCGTGATTCTGGTGACGATCAACTTCGCCTTCGGCTTCCTCATGCCGGGTATCTCCTGGGAAGCTCACCTCGGCGGCCTGGTGACCGGCGCCCTGGTCGCTGCTGTTCTTGACCGGCTACCGAGCCGCCCGCGTAGGCCGTAAAACAGCCCAGAAAGAGTGAGGGCCCACCATTACGGTGGGCCCCCAACTCTTTGTCCACAGGATTTATCCACAGCTGTTGATAACTACAGGGGTGTAATTCCACAGATGTTAAAAACCTGTGTACAGCACCAAAAAGCTTTAACTGCCGCCTGTAATTACACCGGTGTAAGAGATTTCCCCAGTTTTATCCCCACCTGTGGATAACTCCTATCCGCAGGGTGTAGAAAACCTGTAATTTCAAAAAATTACTCGGCAGGTACTACGTCACCCGTGAGAGCATCAACCTTGACCGAACCCAGGTCGTTGCCGCGGGTGTCCTCAAAATCAACCTCCCACACCAGGGCGCCGTTCTGGTCATCAAGATCAAGGTCGGTGGCAACCTGCCCGCCGCGCCCCTCAGCGGCGGTGCGGACGGCGTCCGCAGCTAGAACCTGAGCCGCAGCCGCACGCGCTACATCATCAGCATCGTCGCTGGTCTCTTCATCAGCTATAGAACCATCGGCGAAGACGGTGAACTCATGCTTGACCCCGTCCACCACTATGTCAAGATCAAAGCTGTCTTGGGTCTCATCTTCCTCATCCGCCTGCACCACGGTGCCGCCGGGGCGGGCAGCTAGACCCTGCTCAAGCGCAGCAAGCAGAGCCCCCGTTTCGGCAGGGCCCTCAGGGGTAGGGGAGGAGCTGGCGGATGTAGCTGCCTGGCTGCTTGTGGCAGCTGCAGCGGTGGTTGCAGCAGAGGTTTGAGGGGCGCTGGTCTCGGCGCTCCCCGAACCGCACGCTGCAAGTGCCAGCGCTGCTACTGCCGCTGAAGAAGTAAAAACAGTCTTTTTCATAGAAAACATCATACGCTCATTCTTTCAGACCCACATGAAACCAGGAATAAACGAGGCTTAAACCGCTACTTGCCTGAAGTCTCAATCAGCTCAGCTACGGCCTGCGGGGCGCTCGCAGCTGAGACAACAAAAGACCTCTCAGCGGTGCGGACGGTCGGCATCACGGCATTACCGCCATTGACGCTCTTAACTTAGGCCTCGGCGTCCGCGTCCTCCCAGATATTCACCCAGAGGGCTCGCTCACCCATCTCGCCCAGGCCGGCGTCCAGGCGCTGGCAGAAAGGGCACCCCGGGCGCCAATAGATTGCGACGCCACCCTCGGCGACAAAGGTTTCGGGGCTCTGTTGCAAAAATCGTGAAGCTTGAGCATGCTTGGCGGAGATTGGACGGACGGAACGATGACGGATTTCAAGTGGCGCCATTTCCAGGGTGATGTGATCCTGTGGGCGGTGCGCTGGTATTGTCGCTATCCGATCAGCTATCGCGACCTTGAGGAAATGCTGGCGGAACGCGGCATTTCGGTCGACCATACGACGATCTATCGCTGGGTCCAGTGCTACGCCCCGGAGATGGAGAAGCGGCTGCGCTGGTTCTGGCGGCGTGGCTTTGATCCGAGCTGGCGCCTGGATGAAACCTACGTCAAGGTGCGGGGCAAGTGGACCTACCTGTACCGGGCAGTCGACAAGCGGGGCGACACGATCGATTTCTACCTGTCGCCGACCCGCAGCGCCAAGGCAGCGAAGCGGTTCCTGGGCAAGGCCCTGCGAGGCCTGAAGCACTGGGAAAAGCCTGCCACGCTCAATACCGACAAAGCGCCGAGCTATGGTGCAGCGATCACCGAATTGAAGCGCGAAGGAAAGCTGGACCGGGAGACGGCCCACCGGCAGGTGAAGTATCTCAATAACGTGATCGAGGCCGATCACGGAAAGCTCAAGATACTGATCAAGCCGGTGCGCGGTTTCAAATCGATCCCCACGGCCTATGCCACGATCAAGGGATTCGAAGTCATGCGAGCCCTGCGCAAAGGACAGGCTCGCCCCTGGTGCCTGCAGCCCGGCATCAGGGGCGAGGTGCGCCTTGTGGAGAGAGCTTTTGGCATTGGGCCCTCGGCGCTGACGGAGGCCATGGGCATGCTCAACCACCATTTCGCAGCAGCCGCCTGATCGGCGCAGAGCGACAGCCTACCTCTGACTGCCGCCAATCTTTGCAACAGAGCCGGTTTCGGCGGCAGCGTGGGTGGAAGATGTGCTCGGCATACAATGCTCCTTTTGTGAAAAATATGGCCTAGTGTCCGATATAACGCACTACAGGGGCAGGTATTCCCTCTGTAGCTACTTGGGTGGGGCGCTCACGCCCGGGCCTAGATACAACTATCGCCGGGCCCCACGATTATCGTGAGAACCCGGCGATGTAGTACCTCAATGGGATGAGACTAGTCCTTCTTCAGGGAATTCTTGATGCCGCTGATGGCGTCCTTAGCCTTATCGACACCGTCTGAGATGGCCTGCTTGGCTTCATCGACCTTGTCCTTAGCCTGGGCCTGAATCTGGTCGGTCTTGCCCTCAGCTTCGAGGCGGTCGTCGCCGGTCAGCTTGCCGCCGGCTTCCTTGGCCTTGCCAGCCAGGTTGTCGAGGCCGTTTTCAATCTTGTCTTCTGCAGCCATGGTGGCTCCTTTCATCTCTCGCCTGCGCGAGCCTGGAATACAGGGATAGTTCGTAGGGTTCCCTTATTGATAAGTTTACGCACTAGTCCTACAAAAGGGAAGCCGGTAGGCTGAGAAAATTCTGACGGCTAGCCCTGAACTAGCCAGAAGGGAAAGATAAGTCTAGATATCCCGATCTGCTGGGAAGCCCGCTACCATCGGCAGGAACTCGGGATCAGCATAACCGTGCTGGGCATAGGCCAGGGCTACCTGCTCGGCCGCCGACTCCACCAGGTGCAGTGGTAGCAGGGCCATCACGGCCCCACCAAAACCGCCACCCACAATACGGGCACCCAGAGCTCCGGCTGCCAGGCAGGTATCAACCGCCAGGTCAACTTCGGGCCGGGAAACACGCAGTTCATCGCGCATCGACACGAAGCTCTCAGTAAAGAGCCTGCCCAGCTCCTCCCAGTCAACCTGCCCACCGGCGTCCTGACGCCCCAGAAGATAGGCAGCCCGCTCCACCAGAGTCATATCGTGCAGGGTGTGACGCACCCAGCCGCGCGGAAAGGTACGAGGCTGGCCGCTTTCCTCCAGGGCGCTTAAGGCGCGGTTGACGGTCTGATCCACCAAATCTAGGCGGCACTGCTTGGCCTCACGCCCGCTCATGCCAGCGCAGGTAAGATCCTCGGGTAGGGCGTTGCGCAGATAGTCCAAGCCCATGGCCTCAGTAACCGCCTCGTTGGCCTCACGCCGTGCCGCAAACTCACCCCCCGCCAGCTCGTGCGGGGTATTCGTATTGATGACCAGCCAGCCCAAATCAGCGCTGGCCACATCAACGGTTAGCGGGTTGATGGAGAAATCGCGGAAGTCCACCACCAGGGCCTTGCCCGGTGCCGAGCGCAGCGAAGCGGTCTGGTCAAGGCCGCCGGTGCGGGCCCCTGCCACCTCGTTCTCGGCGCGAATACAGACCTGGGCCAGGCGGGCACGCAGGGCGTCGTTAGCGGGGGAGAGGTCAGAGGGTAGAGCCTCAGTGCAATCGCACCCCTGGCGTAGGGGGCAGGAAAGATCCAGCAGGGCCAGGGCTGTGGAGCACTCCAGGGCGGCAGAGGACGATAGCCCCCCGCCCACCGGCACCTGGGAGGTAATCAGCAGGTCAGCCCCAAAATTATGGGGCAGGGCGATATCTTTACCACCTTCCCGGTTCATGGCCCAGGCTACGCCCGCCACATAGGTGAACCAGCCCTTAAAAGTGCCCGGGGTGATCTCGCGAATCACGACCGTGCGGTCGTCCCCCGGCATCTGCAAGGACGCCGCCCGCAGCACCCCGTCGGTGCGCAACCTACCCGCCACATAGGTGCGGTAGGGCAGGGGCATGGGCATGCAGGAGCCACCGAGAAAGTCGATGTACTCACCCAGCAGGTTGAGACGCCCGGGCGCTGACCACACCCCGTCGGGCTCCACCCCGTACTTTTCAACAAAAGCAGCGCGGGCTGCCTCAACTTCGGTGCGGTGGTCTGGCAGGGTAGCCCAGGCGGGCTCAACACGGAGGGTCACGGTCTTATCTTTTCGTTCTACGGGGGTTGGCTGAGTGGGGTTGGTTAGGCGGTGAAGCCCTTGATGATGGCGGTGAGGGCGGAGGTGTAGGACGCCGGTGGTTCGGCGGGTGGGGTACTGCCGGTGAGCAGGGCCCGGGTCTGCTCTTGCTCGATGAGGCTCAGGCAGGTGTGCATAAAAATTTCGGCGGCCTGAGCCGGCTGCGGGGTGCCGGTGGCGGCTTCAAAGTCAGTTTCAAGGGCGTCGAGCAGTGCTAGCCTATCGGGGGTGAGCGTTGCGGGGTGAAGGGCCAGGGCTAGGCGGATGACTTCGGAACATTCCTTAACCGGAATAAGTTGCCGGTAGGTGTTTTCCCCGGTGATGAGCAGGGTATCGGGACTTGCCGGAGTGCTGGGCCTTTCTACCGTTGCCAGCATGCGGGAGGCCAGTGAGGCTAGAAGCTCCTGCTTGTTCTTGACGTGATAGTAGAGCGCACCGGGGGCCACGCCCAGCTCGGTAGCCAGCCGACGCATCGAAAGGTCAGCTAGGCCAAACTGGCGCAGCACATCAAAAGCGGTATCAAGAATCTTCTCACGGGATAAAGCCACCCCCTCATTGTGACCTACTTTCGCTCCCGGCAACAGCTGGCAGTGGGCGCTGTTCCCTCGAAGGGGAGTAGATTTGAACTCATGACCCTCAACTTTTCAGATCTTGCCGCCCGCCTACGCGCAGGCGAAACTGCCTCACCGGCCGACCTTTACGACGTGCTGACCGCCAGCCCTGCCGCCACCTTCGCCCTCATGGATCTGGCTGCAGAACTACGCGCTACCCGCTTCGGATCAACCATCACCGCCACCAACCTGCTGGGCGCACCCGCGCCGCAGGTGGCGTCCGTCCGCCTGGAAGTGACCGCCCCGCTCGATGCCGACGCCCTGGCTGCCAATCTGGCAGACCTGGCGGCTGACCCTGCCATTGAGCGCATTGACGTGGACTATGTGGGCCGTCCAGCACTCGCCCCCATGGAGGCCCTGCGCGTGCTAGCTGCTGCCCGTCTGGCCGCACCGGCCAAGAGTCTGCACCTGGGGGAGAGTCGCGAAATGACCCTGCGCTCCCTGCAACCTCTGGCCGTGGGTGCCCTTGATTCACTGGTACTGACCGTAGACCCCGCCCAACCCCGCCTGGTGTTTGAAGATCTTAAACTCATCGTGGGTGCTGGCCTGACCATCGCAGATGCGGGTGACCGCGACCTGGTAGCTGAGTATGTAGAGCACCTGCGTGCTGCCGGGGTGGAGGATGCGGACGCCTACGCCCAGGTCGCGCTGGAGGGTGCGGCGTCCGGCGGCGGCTGCGGTGGAAACTGTGCCTGTGGCTCTGGGGGCTGCGGCGCCTAGCCAGTTTTGCCGAAAGGTACCATCTAAATCAGAAAAACCCACGAACTAGGTGGGTTTTTCTGATTTAGATGGTACCTAGTTGATGTCATAAAACTAGACAATTTGAACACTGTTCAAAATCGGTGTTGACTGGTTCCATGATTGACTTCTCTGCCATCGCCGACCGCGCTCTGGCCGGCCAGTCCGCAAGTCGCGACGAAGCGCTTGCCGCCCTGACCGCCAGTGACGCCGAAACCTTCGCCCTCGTCGACGCCGCCTCCCGCCTGCGTCGCCACTACTTCGGAAACACCGTCAAGGTAAACTACCTGGTCAACCTCAAATCCGGCCTCTGCCCCGAAGACTGCACCTACTGTTCCCAGCGCCTCGGATCCGAAGCTGAAGTGCTCAAATACTCCTGGATCAAAACCGACGAAGCCGTCAAACAGGCCGGCTACGGCATCGCGGGTGGAGCCTCCCGCGTCTGCATGGTCGCTTCGGGCAAAGGACCCACCGACCGCGACGTCGAGCGTGTCGCCACCATGGTCGAAGACCTCAAAGAAGAACACCCCCAGGTGGAAGTCTGCGCCTGCCTGGGCATTCTCAAGGACGGCCAGGCCGACCGTCTCAAGCAGGCCGGGGTGGACGCCTACAACCACAACCTCAACACCAGCGAAGACCACTACGCCGATATCTGCACCACCCACACCTACGCTGACCGCCTCGCCACCGTTGATAAGGCCCAGAGTGCCGGGCTCTCGGCCTGCTCCGGCCTGATTGTGGGTATGAAGGAAACCGACGAGCAGCTAGTCGATGCAATCTTTGCCCTGCGCGATCTGGGCGGCGACTCCATTCCCGTCAACTTCCTCATGCCTTTTGAAGGCACTCCGCTAGCTGGCACCTGGGAGCTCACCCCCATGCACTGCCTGCGTATCCTGGCCACCGTGCGCCTGGTCGCCCCTGATAAGGAGCTCCGTATGGCGGGCGGACGCGAAATGCACCTGCGCACCCTGCAACCCCTAGCCCTGCACGTGGTTAACTCCCTCTTCCTGGGCGACTACCTGACCTCGACCGGCCAGTCAGCCCTTGAGGACCTCAAGATGATTCGGGACGGCGGGTTCGTCGTCCTCGGCGCCGAAGACCGTGACCTGGTCGCCGAACACGAAGACTACCTGCGCGCCCACGGCGTAGACCTCGCCCAAGAAGCTGCTGTTGCGCCCGCGCCCTGCGGGGCGTCCGGTGGATGCGGTGGGTGTAGCTCCGGGGCCTGTGGAACCCACCCGTCCGCAGGGGAGGCGGACGCCGGCGTCCGCCCCGCTGACCAGGGGGCTACCGAGGTTCTTATACCCGAAATCCGCCACCGCGGAGTAGGGACGGACGCCGTCCCCAACTTCTAGCCCCGGGGAAAGGGCATCTCAAAACCACACATGAGGCACAGGGTCCCCCTAGATTGAGGTACTAGAGTTAAAATCGGTGACGAAGGGGTGGGTGTGGAAGTCCTCATTGTGATTGTGGTGCTGTTGCTGGCAACGGTGGTGCTGGTAAGTGTGGGGGATAGGCTAAATCTGCCCTGGCCCGTGCTGCTGACGCTGGTGACCGCCGTGGTCATCGTGATTCCGCAGATGCCCAGCCTGCACATTGAGCCCGAGATTATTCTGCCCATCTTCCTGCCGCCCCTGCTGTGGGCTATTGGCCAGCGCGTCTCGTGGGGCATGCTGCGCAGAAGCTGGCGCAGCGTCCTGATTTACTCCATCACCCTGACAGCTGTCTCTGCCCTGGTGGTGGGGTGGGCTACCTGGATGATCGTGCCCGGTATCAGCATCGCCCTGGCCCTGGCTATCGGTGCGGCCGTCGCCCCGCCCGACCCTGTGGCAGTAGAAGCTGTGGCTGAGCCGGTAGGTATTCCCCGCCGCGTCATCTCGAATCTGCAGACCGAGGGTATCTTTAACGACGCCGTATCTCTGGTGCTCTTTCACATCGCCCTCGCTGCCCTGACGGCTGGCACCGATCCCCAGCCCCCTGTCTGCCCTCGGCAGTTTCGTCTATAGTGCTCTCGTTGCTGTGGCCCTGGGACTAGCCCTGGGCTGGGGCGGTAGCCTGCTACGCCGCAACCTTTCCGACACCGTGGCCCGCAGTGCGCTAACCCTGGTCATTCCCTTCGGTGTTTACATCATCGCCGAGGAGCTGCATGCCTCGGGTGTAGTAGCCGTGGTCATTGCGGCAATCCAGATGGCCAGCTACAGCGCCGATCTCACCGCCGAAGAACGCCTAGCTAACACCGTTTTCTGGAATGTTCTCGAAATGCTGGCGACCGGTCTAGCTTTCGGCCTCATCGGCCTACAGGCGGGCGAACTGCTCTACAGCGCAGACCGCAATGTGCTGACCATGATTTGGCACGGCGTACTCATCTCGGCCGTTGCCATTGGTACGCGCCTGGCCTGGTTGACCGGCATGTGGCTGTGGGGCCGCTGGCGGGGCTCCCGCCGCACCACCCCGTGCTCCTTTGCTGAAGTGCTGGTGATGACCTGGGCCGGTATGCGCGGTCTGGTCACCCTCGCCCTGGCGCTGAGCCTGCCCGAAATGGCCGACGGCCTGCACACCGAGGCTGTCTTTATTGTGCTGACCGTCCTCTTCTTCACCATGGTCTTCCCTGGTCTGACCCTGCCCTGGCTGGTGCGTGTGCTGGGTGTGAGTGCTACGGCTGAAAAGGACGACCACGAGGAACAGGAGCTCTTGCAGATCGCCCAGAGGGCTATGTGGAAATCTATGTATCAAACCGTTGCTGAGAGCGGGGATTTGCAGTCCTTCGAGCAGCTCAAGCACGTGGTCACCAGCATGATGGACCGTATTGAGGAGGGCCAGAAGACCGGTGACTTCCAGGAGCGCTGGGCTGAACGTCAGCGTCAGTGCGAGTTCATGAACCTGGTGCGGCAGAAATCGGTGTTGGCTGCCCAGGCTGCGGTGCTCGATGTGCGCAACAAGTATGACTATGAAGTAGTGAGTAACGTGCTCTACCAGATTGACGTTCAGGTGCAGGCCCAGGACGCCATGGACCAGGGCTCCGGGGCACTCACCATGTCACTGCCTAAGTCCTTCATTAACGGCGAGCACAAATTGGATCGCGAGAAGGCAGAGCAGCTCTTTAAGACCACCGAGATGCGCATTATCTCGGCCCAAAAGGAGCTAGATGATGAGGCCCTGCGGGTGGCGACCCGTCAGCTACCTGTCGTTGGTGGTGCGGACGCTCGTGAGCGGGCGTGATTCCGGGCACCGGCTAGGTGATACTCAAGAAATTTGCAGAATCATCACCTACTATGGGTAAGTGCTTATTCCGCTGTAGGCCTATAGGGCCTCTGGCTTATTGCCCTCGTGATGGAGGGCAAAAGAAGGGCGCAACACTCGGTAGTATATTCTCAATAAAGAATATAAATTTTTTCACAGAATCAGGATCAATGGACACCAAAGACCTCTCCCCGGCATACTTCACCTCCCTGGCAGCCCTTTTTGCAGGTGCTTTAATGGTGGGTACGAGTTCCACCTGGGTTTCGGTGCTGGGCTGGGTTGTACTGCTGGCGGGTCTAGGCCTGAATATTTTTGCCACCCTGGTGATGGTGCAGCGCCTCAAAGGTGGGCCCCTGCCCGCTATGATTGCCGGTGTGGACACAGATGCCCAGGTAGAGTATGAGGAAGAAGAGGCGTCCGTTGACACCTACCTCTATGAGCCCGAGGCCATTACCGAGTCCCAGCCCCTGGTGGCTGCCGCAACGCCCACTGCTAGTGCCGGTGATGTCGCTAGCGATGATCGTATCTTCCGCTCCCGCGCCCCGCGCCCGCACGTCCGCTAGAACCACAGAAGAGGCCCC
Organism: Rothia sp. L_38; assembly: GCF_050689125.1. Classification (NCBI taxonomy): domain Bacteria; kingdom Bacillati; phylum Actinomycetota; class Actinomycetes; order Micrococcales; family Micrococcaceae; genus Rothia; species Rothia sp. L_38. The sequence goes on from NZ_JBOEQD010000006.1 coordinate 56,734, forward strand.
CATGGATACCCGTTTTCTTCTTTCCCCCGCTTATCTGGTGTCAGTTGCTGCCCTGATTGTTGGTGCGATTCTCAGCGGCACAACCCTGATGGTGATTGGCTGGATTATCTTCATTATCGGCCTGGCCCTCAACGCCCTGGCCCTGGTGGTACTGGCTAACCGTGAACAGCTGTATAAGGCACAGCGGGTTGGGGTTATTCCGAAGGCACAGAAGGCTGATTCTGCTGATCAGCAGTAAAATCTAAAATTTTTTTCTCTGCCTAGCGGCAGAGCAAAGACAAGGGGCGGACGCTTACAAGCGTCCGCCCCTCTATGTATCTTCTAGGCTCTTACCCGCCTGCGCTCGGGGTGGGCAACCTTACCGAGAACACTGCGGGAAAAGTGGGCCAGGGCCCGTGCGATGTCGGGGTCTAGCCCCTCAAAGACCGTGCGCTGGACTTCGCGGGTGTAGACCGGGGTGGCTTCTCTGAAGACCTGCCGCCCCTGTGGGGTAATCAGCACGCCCTTGCCCCGTTTATCGCTGGGAACAGAGACTTTAGTAACCCAGCCGTTTTTCTCTAACACGTCAATTTGGTAGGTCAGCCGCGAGGCCGAGACATTGGTGGCGCGAGCTAAATCGCGCATGCGCACTACGCAATCTTCGTTGGTGGAATCTGTCTGTGGGGAATCTAAGATTGCTGCCAGAATCCTGTAGTCTGCCAGCTTAATCTTCACCTCTTCTTTCAAGCATCTATCGAGATGCAGATTAAGGGTTTCTAATGTGTTGGTATAGATCTTCTACAGATTTTCCTGTTCTTTGGTGAAGCGAGCCGGTGTGGGGGCTGTTCCCATAGAACCTCCTCTCCTCTCTACCGGGTGGGCAGGTGTGGTTCAGGAGACTTTACTCAGAAAATCTCTATTTGGTGCTAGCCTAACGCGCAGTGTCACCTGTATGGAATATATGTGGGAAATATTAAGACGGGTTAACGGGTCTGTGGGCCTTCACCAGCTAGGACTCCCTTTTGATTGCGCGGCAAAGAGGGTGATGATTTAGACATCTTAAAGAACAGGCGGGAGGGCATATACCCTCCCGCCTATGCGGTGTGCTTATGACGAGGCCTAGGAACCCGGCATATTCCTTTTAAGTAATTCCTCGAAAGGGGTCACGGTTAAAGCCTCTAAGCCCGGTGCCTTGTAGGCTGGCGCAGGCGCCTTCCTGCCCCGCTCTTCCTCAAGAATCCCGAAGAAGGAGCCGGCGTTGGCGTCCTGAACTGCCTGCTGCTTGGCCTCGTCTGCCCCGCTTTCGCGGGTCTGCTGGGGCGTCTGCTGCGAACCCTGCCCGACAGGCGCTGCCCCGAGCGTCCAGAGGAGCAGCTGGGCGAACTCGGTGGTGGCCTTAGCAACGCGCGGAGCCAGATTGGTGTCGGAGCCAAAATCATCGGTAGCGGCAAAGACGCCTGAGGGGGCTACGGTTGCCTTGAGGTAGCTAAAGAGCGGACGCATGGCCGTCTCCAGCATGAGGGAATGGCGGGCGGTACCGCCGGTGGCAGCAATCAACACGGGCTTGCCGGCTAAAGAGCCGTCCTCCACCAGGTCCCAGAAGCTCTTAAAAAGCCCCGAGTAGCTGGCCATAAAGACCGGGGTGACTGCGATAATTGCGTCAGCATCGCGCACCCGATCCAGGGCAGTAGCCAGCGTTCCCAGGGGGAAGCCGGTGAGGTAGTGGTTGGTGATGTCCTTGGCTAAAGAGCGCAGGGAGATATGGGTGAAGTTTGCCTCAACTCCGGCTTGGCCCAGGGCTTGCCCGGTTGCCTCGCTCAGGTTCTCTCTCACCCAGCAGGGCGGTGGTGGACGGCTCGCCCAAACTCGCTGTGACAACAACAATTGACGGGGTGCTCACGACTCTTCCTCCCTACTTGCCCTGCTCAGCCAGGTGGGCTGCGTAGCGGGGGTGGACGGGAGCCTCGGGTACACCGGCGGGGCGCAGCTTAGCGAACTCTTCGCGCAGGACGGGCACAACCTGCTCACCCAGCATGTCGATCTGGTTCAGAACTTCCTTGAGGGGCAGGCCTGCATGGTCTACCAGGAAGAGCTGACGCTGGTAGTCACCAGCGTAGTCTCGGAAGGAGAGGGTCTTCTCAATGACCTGCTGGGGGGAGCCCACAGTCAGCGGGGTCTGGTCGGCAAAATCTTCCAGGGAGGGGCCGCCTCCATAGACGGGAGCGTTATCGAAGTAGGGGCGGAACTTGGTGACAGCGTCCTGGGAGTTTTTGCTCATGAAGACCTGCCCGCCCAGGCCCACAATGGCCTGCTCGGCGCTGCCGTGGCCGTAGTGTTCGTAGCGCTCGCGGTAGAGGTTGATCATCTGGGCGGTGTGCTCCTTGTTCCAGAAGATGTTGTTGTGGAAGAAGCCGTCCCCGTAGTAGGCTGCCTGCTCGGCAATCTCTGGGGTGCGGATGGAGCCGTGCCAGGCGAAGGGAGCGGTGCCGTCTAGGGGCTGCGGGGTGACGGTGAAGGAGTTGAGAGGGGTGCGGAAGTTACCGGACCAATTGACCACCTGCTCGCTCCAGAGCTTACGCAGCAGAGCGTAGTTTTCGATGGCAAGGTTGACACCCTGGCGGATGTCTTTGCCGAACCAGGGGTAGACGGGGCCGGTGTTGCCGCGGCCCAGCATGAGGTCCATGCGGCCGTCGGTCAGGTGCTGCAGTGTGCCGTAGTCTTCGGCGATGCGCACGGGGTCGGTGGTGGTAATCAGGGTGGTGGAGGTTGACAGCAGGATGTTCTTGGTCTGGGCTGCGATGTAGGCCAGGGTGGTGGTCGGTGAGGACGCGATGAAGGGCGGGTTGTGGTGCTGGCCGACGGCAAAGACGTCCAGGCCAACCTCGTCAGCCTTCTTGGCGATTTCAACGATGGCCTTTTGGCGCTCGTATTCGCTGGGGGTCTTGCCGGTGGTGGGGTCCATGGTGACGTCGCCGACGGAGAAAATACCGAACTGCATGGTGGTTACCTTTCGAGGTGATGTGTTGTTTTGATGGTTTTAATCTACCTCTAAAAACTTTCCTTGTAAAGTAACTTGCGGTCGGTGTGTTGCGTGGGTGGGGGATGTAAAAATTTTCTATGTAAATTATTCTGACTTGTATTTTGTGTAAAAGAGAGTAGTGTGAGGGGTATAAGAAGTACATTAATGAATTATATGAAGGGTTTAGTCATGGAAACCATCTCAACCTCCCAGCAACTAACCGACGCCCTCTCGTCCGGCACCAGCGTCCTTAATATCTCCGGCCGTATCACCGGCATGCCCTCCCTCAAACTTCCCGAGGGAGTCACCCTGCGCGGCGTCACCGACGACGCCGAGCTGGCTTTCGGTGCCAAGGGGCTTCAACTCACCGCTAACAACACCGTCTCCCACCTCAAAATCTCAACCTCGGTTCAAGAACTCGCCATCTTCAACTCCGACGACGTGGAAGACTTCGGAACCCTACGCCTAGAAGATGTACGCACGGTAGGGCAGGTCTTCCTCACCGCCGCTGGCTCTAACCGGACAGGCCGCTTCGAAGCTGACGGCGTGCACGTCATCGCCGCTGACCTGCGCGGACGCACCCTGCGCCCCCATGCCTACGGCGTCGATGCCCTACAGGGCGGCTTCACCGCCTGGAACCTGCAAAAGGACGAGGACGTCGTTATCACCGCAGAACTGCTGAACATCTCCGCGGGAACCGAAGATACCCCCGTCCGCGGTTCTGGCGTGTTCGTGGGCGGTCAAGGCACCGAGGACGGCACCCCGGCAGGAGGCACCCTCGTTATCTCAGAGCTGACCACCGGTGATATCTACACCGACGGCGGCATCGCCCCCGGCACCCCCGACCTGATCTCTGGCGGTGTCTTCCTCATCTACGGCGGTATCGCTGAGAAGGTCGTCAATCGGGGGTCCACCACCACCTACGGGCAGAACGACATGGTGCTCGATAACTGGGGCCAAGCCACCGAATGGATCTCGGAAGGTCGCGTCACCTCCCACGGGCCTTCCGGCATCGGCTTCGTCAACTTCGGTGGTATCGACACCCTCGACATCCGCCAGCCCATTCTCACCACAGGTAAGGGCGCTCGCGGTTTCAACCTCTACGACGGCTACCTTAAGAAGGCTATCTTTGACTCCATCGCCACTACCGGTGACGGCTCCATCGGTATTCAGGTCTCCAAGCCGCTTCCGTCGCTGACCGTTAAGCGCGACCTCACCACCGTCGGTGGTGAGGGACTGAGCCTGGTACGGGGTGTGCAGGTCACCCTGCAGGCTATTGCCCTATCCATCAAGGACGGCGGCGAGCTCGACTCCGTCGAAGTTGGCGGCGAAATTTCCACCAGTGGCGATAATGTACCTGCCATTGAATCAGCTGGCTCGGTCAAGGCGTTTGCTGCCACCGCCGTCCGCGCAACGGGTGCCGGGGCGGACGCCGTCCGCTACCGTGCTGGATCCCTGCCTCTAGACGGCCTTTCCCTCTACGCCCGTGACGGTCAAACTGCCGCCGAAATCTAAAGCAGCCCTCACCGCCCTATTCTTTCTCTCATGACCCTAGGGATTATCTCGGGGTGAAGAGAAAAAGAATAGGGTGTTCTTTGTGACGGCGAAGGGGCCATCTCGTGTCTTCTTGTCCACAGGCATCTGACGAGTGAAAATAAGGGTTATCCACAGGCCCATCTAGGGTCACTTGAAGCCCTCGCACCTTTTTGCCACAGTAACGGCATGGAACTCAACCTCTCACACATCTGTTCAGCGATGCACACTCACCGCGAACTCAAAGAAGCAGGCATGAGCAACAACCTCATCAGTGCGAAGCACCGTAGAGGTGAGCTTATACGTCTGACCCGCGGGGTCTATCTCAATGGCGATATCGCACGACACTGCACAGGCAGTGACCGGGCCAAAGCTGTGACGGTAGCCCTTCAGAAAACCCGCCCCACAGCCGTAGTGAGTCATCAGTCAGCCGCTCTGCTGTGGGGTGCGCCGCTGATGACCCTACCTTCTAAAGTGCACCTCTCCCTCTTGGGTATCAATAAGTCGGGGCACCCGCAAACAATCTTGCATAGCCATAAGGTGAAAGAATGTTCCCTGGCCACTGATTTAGGTGGAGTCAAAGTCACGGATCCGCTAACGACCGTCGTAGACTGCGGAAAAACTATGCCCCTGCAAGAGTCGCTAGCTATAGCAGATTTCTTTTTAAAACACGGGAATCTTGAACTCGATACTGCACGGGAAGAGATTGAACAGATTACGGGACGAGGTTCCCAGAAATTACGTGTTGTGGCTGCCCTGATGAGCCCGCTGAGCGAATCACCTCTTGAATCTTTTGCCAGACTTCGCCTCTATCAGGGAGGTGTCGAACAGCCTGTTCAGCAGTTTGAAATTATTACCCCATCCGGGCGCCTGTATCGTGCTGATTTTGCCTGGCCTCACCTCAAGCTGCTTCTTGAGGTGGATGGTCTGCATAAGTATTACGGAGCCTACCGGGCAACCGATGAGCAGTTACGCAATGATGCGCTGAGGCAACGGGAATTAGAACTGGCGGGGTGGACGGTTATTCGCGCCACCTGGGGTGATCTGGCGCAGCGCCCGGAACTGTTGATCTCAAGGTTGCGTCACCTTGGCGTCCGGGTAGCCAGCCAATGACCCTACTCTTTCTCTCATGACCCTAGGGATTATCTCGGGGTGAAGAGAAAAAGAATAGGGCGGACGCCGCTAGGAGGTGCCGTACTGGTCCCGGGCCAGGCGGGCGATATGAATCGTCAGATAGGTCAGCTCATCATCGGTCAGGTTCTGCTCCAGATGCATCTCAAGCACCAGCTTCACCTTCACCGCCGTAGCGAAGGCGCGGGGGTGGGCGTCCTTCAAACTCTCAAGGAGCAGAGGGACGCTTGTGCTGGCGTCCGCGGTCTGGGCAGCGCCCGCGCGCACAAAGAGATAGCGCAGGTGCGTGACGAAACGGGCAGCGCTCATCAGCGACCGGTCCACCGGGCCGCCAAAGCCGGCCCCAATCACCTCAAAAATCTGGGCAAAGACCTCGGTCATGCGGTAGGTGCCGCCCATATCTTCCGAGGCAAACTGCGAATTAACCAGGTGCATAGCTAACGGGATCGCCTCAATCTCGGGCAGCTCAACACCCAAGCGCTCCTTGACCAGCTCCAGGGCACGGCGCCCAAACCGCACCTCCTGCGGGTACAGCTGAGACACCTCAAGAGCCAGCGGGTAATCCACCGCCAGCCCCTCCCGGGCCCGCACCACCGCATAGCTGATATGGTCAGCCACCGGCACGATAAAGGAATGAGAAATCGTAATGCCCTCGGCCTTGACCAAGAACTCAAGCTCGGTTGCCAGGCCCAGAATCTCCGATGGAATCTTAGCCAGCGACCCCGCCAAATGCTCATCGGGGGTGCCGTGCTCCGGCACGAAGGTCTGCTCAATGAGGGTGGGATCAACCATGTCGCCCTTACGCTTACCAAACGCTAAGCCGCGACCGATAACCACCATCTGCTCGCCCGTATAGGCCTGAGCCAGAGCCACATTGTTGTTATAAATACGTGAAATGCGCAACGTGACCCCCTTTCGTCTCAGGTATAAAACGCGCGAATATCCTTATCAGTCTACCGACCCACCGCCAACTACGGGATTACCTACCCGCAACCTGCCCAATAAACAGGAGTAAACTAAACCCTTTCGTACAAATAGAGAATTACCCGAACCTATGAACTCAGCACCCACCAAATCATCACCGCTCATCAGCATCGTGGTCACAGCCCTCATGCTGTTCTCCATGTTCTTCGGCGCAGGCAACCTCATCTTCCCCGCCATGCTCGGTGCAGAAGCCGGTGAAAACTTCACCCCCGCCATCACAGGCTTCCTGGTGACCGGCGTCCTCATGCCCATCTTGGCCGTTATCGCGCTCGCCGTCACCGGCCGCGACCTGCAAGATTTGGCGGCCCGCGGCGGAAAAATCTTCGCCCTCATCTTCCCTCCCCTGGTCTACCTCTCCATCGGTGCCCTCTACGCCCTGCCGCGTACCGGTACCGTCAGCTATGCCATGGCCGTAGACCCCTACCTGTCGGTGGACGGCATGGTGCCCACCCTCATCTTCTCTGCCGTCTTCTTTGGCATCTCCTACCTGCTGGCTATGAACCCCACCGGTATCGTCGACACCCTGGGCAAGTATCTGACTCCCGCCCTGGTGATCCTGCTGGGTGTGCTGGTCGTGATGAGCTTTATTACCCTGCGCACTCCCTCGGCTGCACCGACTGAAGACTACGCCACCGGCGCTTTTGCCACCGGCTTCGTCAACGGCTACATGACCATGGATTCCCTGGCAGCTCTTGCCTTCGGCATCATCGTGATTGCCTCCCTGCGTGAAAAAGGGGTGACCGGACGCAGCGAGATGCTCCGCAGCGTCGCCTTGGCCGGCGGTATTGCCGGCGTGCTTCTGGGTGCGGTCTACCTGGGCCTGGGCTATATTGGCGAGCACATCGCGGACGGCCAGGGATACAAGGACGGCGCAGCCCTGCTCACCGACGCCGCAGCCCAGACCATGGGCGGCCCCGGAGCCGTCGTCTTCGGCCTCATCGTGCTGCTAGCCTGCCTGACCACCTCGGTGGGCCTCATCGGCGCGACCAGCTCTTTCTTCAACAAGCTGGTGCCCTCGGTCTCCTACCGCACCTGGGCTATCATCTTCACCCTGATTGCCTTCGCGTTGGCGTCCTTCGGCCTTGAAGGGCTGATGGGCTTCGCTATCCCCATTATCACCACCCTCTACCCTCCGGCCCTGACCCTGGTCGTCCTCACTCTCATTGAGGCCGCCCTGCGCGCCCCCTGGATGAACCTCACCCACCGCTTCGCCCTGCTGGTCTCGGTGATTTGGGCCCTGCTCATGACCCTCAACTCCCAGGGTCTTGGTTCAAACGTGATCGAGCCCCTCATCAGCTGGGCCCCCGCCCACGCCTACGACCTGGGCTGGTTCGTACCCACTCTGGTTGCCACCCTCATCGGCGCCGCCATCGACCTGGTACAGCACCGCCGCACGTCCGCCCGCTAAGCCGGGCACCGCCCCTGTATGAGGGCAAAAAGAAAGGGTCTTGCTCCCGCATCTGCGGAGCAAGACCCTTTGCTGTAGAGAGGCCCGCGCTGAGGGGAACCACAACCATCAACGCGAGCCCGTCTAACGAGTTGCGAGGTGGTTCATTCAACTCAAATTTAGAAAGCCTCTAGGCAACCCGTCATAAAGTTTCTTCAAAAATAAACAATTGACAGCCTCAGCAAAACTCTACCCGATGAAGCTAAGGAAATAAACCTGCGGTGCTCATAAAGGCAGGTCTTTGTGAAACATTACATCTCTATGTCATTATCACGTTACCAACCAGCCTCTCACCTGTTGCTACGAGTACATCTACGCATACCTTGCCCCGCCTCACACCCGGATAAGAATCACCTGTGAAAACAGCCCCAAAGCCCCCAAATAGCGGTTAAGGTACCCCTAAACTTCCGCGGTTGGCTACCCTTAGAAGTATGAGCAGCACAGCAACCGATATCGCCAAGAACCTTCCGGCCCTTGAACACCCCGACGGGTCGCCGATTCGCGCCCTCGTGGTAGACGATGAGCGCATGCTCGAAGAGCTGGTCAGTGTGGCACTCAAAATGATTGGCTGGGAGGTTAAATCAGCGGGTGAGGGCCCCGCAGCCCTGGCTATCGCTCGCGACTGGCGCCCCGACGTCCTCGTGCTCGACATCATGATGCCCGGATTCGACGGTGTTGAGCTGCTCTCCCGCATCCGCAAGCTCTACCCCGAGGTGCCCTGCCTCTTCCTCACAGCCAAGGACTCCGTGGACGACCGCATCGTCGGCCTGGCAGCCGGCGCCGCCGACTACGTTACTAAGCCCTTCTCCATGGAAGAGGTCATCATCCGCCTGCACCGCCTGGTGCAGCGCTCCGGCGTAGCAGCAGCTAACGACGCTGAACTCGTAGTCGGCGACCTGGTGCTCAACCAGGACACCCGCGAAGTCACCCGAGGTGGCGAAGAAATCCAGCTCACCGCAACCCAATTCGATCTGCTGCGCTACCTCATGGAAAACGCTAAGCGCGTGGTCTCTAAGGCCCAGATTCTCGATAACGTCTGGAACTACGACTTCGGCGGCCAGGCCAACATTGTGGAACTCTACATCTCCTACCTGCGCAAAAAGATTGATGCGGGCCGTGAGCCCATGATTCATACCGTGCGCGGCGCAGGCTACGTCATTAAACCCGCCAACCAGTAGGACCCATGGCAGCACCTTCACAGTCTGCGGGCAGTCCTGCGCCCGCTTCGGGGCAGGAGCAGGCCCAGGACGCAGTCCCCACCGGGCTGCGCACCGCCCCCCACCTGCGCACCAAGCTCATCGCCATTCTGGTGACCATGCTGGGTATCGCCTGCCTGATTATTGGCGTTTCGAGCTACATTGCCCTCTCTAGCTCTCTCATGGACCGGGCTTACGGGCAGCTCGACGAAGCCGCCCACCGAGCGGTTTCTTTCAAACCCGGTGGTCCTGCCGGGCAAAGCAGTAGCACCGAGGTAGACGGCTGCCAGCAGTTCAACGGCCGCACCACCCTCGACGCCCCCGGCCAAGGGCCCGGTACTCTGAGCCTGTGCACCGCCAACGGCCAGACCGTGGTGGCTGGTCTACTTGACTCGGTTGGCTCCACCCAGACCCTCAGCGATGCCGACCAGCAGACCCTGCTGGCGCTCTCCACCTCTAACGGAACCGTTGAAGTAGACCTTGAGGTGGGCGAATACCTGGTTGTCATGCAGGATAACCCGGTCAGCGAGGGCGTCATCGTCACCGGCGTACCCCTGGCAGAAACCCACCGCACCCTCGCTGTGCTGGTAGCTGTGATCGCTGCCGGTTCGGTTGCCGTGATGATTGGTGCTGGTGTGCTGGGCTCCTGGATTATCCGCCGCACCATGCAACCCCTTGAGCGGGTCTCGCAGGTCGCAGCGGGTGTCGCCCATATGGACCTGGCCCTCGAAACCCTGCCCGAGGCAACCCGCGTGCAACCCGCGGACGCCCACCCCGGCGACGAGGTAGGAGCGGTTGGGTATGCCCTCAACCAGCTCCTAGACAACGTGCAGTCGGCTCTTGAAGCGCGCTCGCGCACCGAAGAGCAGATGCGGGTCTTCGGTGCGGACGCCTCCCACGAGCTGCGGACGCCCCTGGCGGCTATCAAGGGGTATGCCGATATGATTCGCTGGACCGAAACCCTCACCGACCAGGGTAAGACGTCGCTAGAGCGCGTGAACTCGCAGACCGAACGCATGTCGCGCCTGGTCGAAGACCTGCTTCTGCTGGCCCGCCTCGACGAAGGGCGCGAGCCTGAGATGACCGAAGTGGATCTGACCGAACTGCTGGTAGAAAACGTCATGGACCTGCAGGTTGCAGCCCCCTCTCATATCTGGCAACTCAACCTGCCCGAGGACGTGGTGGAGGTGCGCGGCGACCGCTCCCAGCTGCAGCAGGTGCTGTTGAACCTGCTCTCGAACGCCCGGAAGCATACGGACGAGGGCACCACGGTGACCGCCTCCCTGTCGATTTCTGCCAGCGGCCGCGAGGCCATCATGAGCGTGAGCGATAACGGCCCCGGCATTGACCCCGAGTTCAAGAGCAAGATTTTTGACCGCTTTACGCGGGCGGACGCTGCCCGCTCCGGCTCCGATGGCACCACCGGCCTGGGGCTTCCCATCGCCAAGGCCATTGTGGAAGCCCACGGAGGTTCTATCGATGTAGTCTCCCGCCCGGGGCGTACCGAGTTTACGGTGCGTTTGCCCCTGCTGGGGGCGTAGGCTGGGGGGATGACCCCTACATTCCGCGCTACCTGGCTCGTCTTTCTGGGTGGTGGAGCAGGTGCCCTGGTGCGGGCCCTGCTCCTGGCTGCCTTTCCCGTCTCTGGCACCCTACCCGTGACCGTGCTGGTGGTGAACTGGGTGGGAGCCTTCCTGTTGGCTCTGTTGACGGGCGCCCTGCTTGCCGCTGCCCCGGGAGGGGCTTTATCAGCTCGTGCTGAGGAGCTCCGTCTTACGCTGGGTACCGGCTTTCTGGGTGGGTTCACCACCTACTCCACCTTGGCCCTCGCTCTGGCTCAGCTGACCTTGGGCGGGTACTGGGGGGTGGCTGCCGCCTATGCCCTGCTCTCGCTGGTTGGCGGCTACCTGTTGGCCTGGGCTGGTTGGCAGCTCGGGGGCAGATGGGGGGAGGATCGGACGCCCGCCCCACGCCGGTAGGCCAGCTCGTGGAACGGGGGAGTAAGGCATGGTCTACCTCTTAGTCTTTATCGCCGGTGGCGCAGGCGCTGCCCTGCGCCTGTGGGTTGATGCCTGGGTTAAGGCCCTCGTGTCAAGGCTCTGGCAAGTGTCTATGCCGTTTGGGACATTCTTTATTAATGTCACTGGGTCCTTTCTTCTGGGCTGCCTTACCGGCCTTCTTGCTGCTCATAGCAGGCCCATTCCCGGTGCGGAAACTTTTGTAATTACAGAAAATCTCACCCTCATTCTGGGAGTGGGCTTTTTAGGTGGCTACACCACCTTCTCCACCGCCCTGCTCGAAACCCTACGAGCCTCCGGTAAGCTGGCCACCGTCGTCCTTGCCCTCGGCCAACTATTTGCCGCAACCGCTGCCGCCGCGGCCGGGCTGACCTTGACCGCCCTCATCTAGTCTCTCGTTATTCTTCTCTGTTATGACCCAGCTAAACCCGGTACACTCAATCACTCAGATTCTTGTTGATATATAAGGCTATGCGGTACTACTTCTACTTCTCGATTCCCGTGCTCCAGCAGGCGCTTTCCCTCTGGGCCCTGCTCATGGTGTTTATCGTGCCCGCCCTCTGGTGGTTTGGCCGCCACCTGCCCACCCGCAGGCTCCTGCGCCGCATAGCTGCCACGGGCGTCCTGGTGCTCTACGCTACCGGGGTCATCGCCTACACCTTCCTACCCCTGCCCGATAACGACGTCTTTGTCTGCCCCGACGGCTGGGGCAGCACCTACCCCCGCTTTTCTTTGGGCTGGAGCATGGAGTTCGCCGTCGCCGCCAACGACAGCCTGCTCGGCGCCCTTTTCTCCACCTACGTGCTGCAGATGCTGCTGAACGTGCTGCTCTTTGTGCCCTTTGGCCTGCTGGCCCGCTGGCGCTGGGGGGCTAGTTTTCGCACCGTGCTCTTTGCTGCCTTTGGCACTTCGCTCGCGATCGAGCTGACCCAGCTGACCGGTATCTGGGGTTACTACGACTGCGCTATCCGAACCTTTGACGCCGAAGACATCTTCAACAACACCCTGGGTGCCGTACTGGGCTGGGGTGCCCTCGCCGTGTGGCAACACCGCCATACCCTGCCGGGGCAGCTGCGTCGCCTCTTCGGGCGCTAGTGGGGCGGGTGCGTCCGCCCTTTTGATCCCCGCGGACGCCCGCCCGGTAGCTTCCCTGTCTTAGTGGGTGAACGCGCCGGTGGGGGCTTGGTCACAGCTCTTGGAAAAGAGGGCGATAAACCGCTTAAGTGTTAGGGCACTTTTACTCCTAAGCCTTGCCGCCAAAAACCCAATCATTCACACTTAAACCCAAGTGAAGCAAACTATGGGCTGAAGGATCCGGCACCTGCCGGGGCATACTGGCCCCCGACACTTGCGGAGAAACACGTGAACACTATCAGCCCCTACCTGGCCGAATTCTTGGGCACCATGATTATGGTGACCATCGGCTGCGGCGTCATTGCCACCGTCGAACTACGCCGTTCCAAGGGCCACGGCGACAACTTCTTCACCATCGCCTTCGGTTGGGGCTTTGCCGTCACCTTCGGTGTCTACGCCTCCCACGCCTACTCCGGCGGCCACCTCAACCCCGCCGTCTCTATCGGCCTGGCCGCCTACGGAGAGTTCGACTGGGCCATGGTGCCCGGCTACATCATCGCCCAGGTCGCCGGTGCCATGGTGGGTGCGGGCTTCGTCTTCCTCAACTACCTGCCCCACTGGAAAGCCACCGCAGACCGTAAAATCAAGCTCGGTGTTTTTGCCACCGTGCCCGCCATTCACAACTACTTCACCAACGCTCTCTCCGAAATTATCGGCACCTTCCTGCTGGTCTTCTCAGCCCTCTATGTGGGCGTGAACTTCACCCCCGTCCTTGAGGGTTCAGAGCTGGCGCTCAACCTGAACCATGTGCTCAAGCCCCTGGCCTTTGGCTTCCTGGTCACTGTGCTGGTGATTGGTCTGGGTGGCCAGACCGGCTTTGCCCTCAACCCTGCCCGCGACTTTGGCCCCCGCCTCATGCACGCCCTGCTGCCTATTCACGGTAAGGGGAGCTCCCGCTGGTACTACGCCTGGGTGCCGGTGTGCGCTCCCATCGCCGGTGGCATGATGGGTGGGTCCTTCTTCAGGCTCTACTACGACGGCCAGTTCTCTATCTTCCAGGTGGTCGGCGTCGTGCTGGCTCTGGCCGTGCTCGGGTTTGGCCTGTGGGCTAACAAGCACATGTACCGGTCTAAGTCGGCTGAGGTGCTGCCCCAGAGCGAGGACACCGAGGCTACTGCCGCGTCCGCTGCTGCCACCTACGTGCCCACCGGCAAAATCCCGGTCGTGCAGAAGAGGGCCTTCTGGGAGTAACCCACTCGGTGCTGTGCAGACTTCTTGGGCTGTGTGCAGGGTTTTCTCTGCACACAGCCCAAGAAGTCTGCACCGACCCTATCTAGGCGCGGTCTTGCAGATCGCTCCAGGGCTGGGTGCGGCTCACTAGATGGAGTTTGACGGTGTAGCCCGCACCCAGTTCGCTGGTGAGAGTCTCGCGCAGTCTCTCCCCCAACTGCCGCCAGACCCGGGTTGTGGGGCTGGTGGGGTCTTCTGGGTCCATGTCCATGTCCATGTCCATGTCCAGATCTTCCCAGAGATTAGCCCATTCGCTCAGCAGCTGCCGGGTTTCCAGGGCCAGCTCAAGATCTTCGGCCAGACCTTTCCCGTCTGCGTACCAGAGAGGGAAGAATTCTCCCCAGTCATTGGCAAGGGCCAGGTGCACGGTCTGCGAATGCGGCCCGATACGCCACTGGGTTACCGGGGGTAGGCCGGGCTCCTCGTAGAGATCCCTGTGAATCGCCCGCACCAGGGGTTCTAGGGAAGAGGCGGCGCGGACGTCCGCCACCTCGTACTTGCCCCTGGTAAAGGGGAGGTTTTCCTGGGCCCCTACCAGCGGGAAGCCGTAGACAATATCCCAGTTGCCGCTGCGCTGAACATACAGGGTCATGCTGTTGAGCCAACTCAGCTTCAGCACCCAGCAATCGGTATCGGTGCTGGCCACACGACGCAGGGTGGCGGGCCGGTAGCCCTGTTGTGCCTGGGAGTAGTCCCTATAGAACCCTTCGGGCCACAGGCTCTCAGGCCGTGCCCTGCTGGCGGTTGCTGCCAGGTCCCGCACATTGTCACAGGAGGGGCGGACGGGTACGAAACCCCACCAGCGCAGCGGAGAGGCGGGCAGGGCTAGGGTTAGATCGACCTCTGATACCGTCTGGGTGGCAGAGGTGAGATAGGGCAGGTTGCTACAGCGGGTCACCACCCCGGGCGTGAGCCGGGGCCAGGTCGCCGGGTAGGGCTGGTTGCCCAGTTCTCGGTCAATCAGGGCTCGGACGCCCCGGCAAAAGCCAGCGAGAAGCTCCAGCTCCTCGGTGAGTTCATCACCCGTAACGGCAGGTTGAAAGACGCCCGGGCTGGTTTCGGTTAGGACGGGGAGCCCCTCCCCGCTGAGTAGGGGAGCCGACGAAGCGGTAATCTGCCAGGTGCCGGCGTCCGCGTACTCTCCGTGCCCAGCGCGATAGAGGGCGCTGACCTGCACCCCCGCCACGGTGTCGGGGCGGTAGGTGACGGTAATCTTCCCCCGGCCGGGCGGCTGGGGCAGGTGCTGTTCCACCTCTCCCTGAAGATAGACCAGGAGGGAGGGCTCACCCGCCCGCTCAAGGCTGACGGGAACCGTCAGAATACCGGCCAGGGCCGGGTGTAGGCCCGGCGCCGACGGGTAGGGAATAAAGTGATATGGGGCACTCATAAGGCCCAGTCTAGATACCCGGCCCTATTCCTGGCTAGCCCACTCCAGCACCTTGAGCATGAAGCGGTCGCAGGCCTCAATCTGGGCCAGCTCAATCCACTCATTGGGGGTGTGAGCCTGGGCGATATCGCCGGGACCGCACACCACCGCCTGCACCCCGCCATAGAGGGCAAACTGGCCAGCCTCAGTACCGTAGGTAACCTTCTGGGCCTCCACAGAACCGGGGCGCCCCGCCCACTCGTTGGCCAGGGCAATAATCTCAGCACCGTCAGCAGTACCCAGGGCAGGGACGGCAGCCAGAAGCTCATGGGTAATACCCACGGCATCCACAAACTCGCCGGGCGCAGCGCCAGCCAGGGCCTCAGCGTCCGCCGCCCGCGCCTTGAGGGCAGGAAGAAGATCATCGGCAATCTTGGCCTCCACCTGGGCTACTACCTCGTCGGTAGTCATCTGGGGAACCGTGCGGAAATCATACTCCAGCACCACGTGCTCACCCACAATGTTGTACTGAATACCACCGCGGACAAAGTTCACCCCGCCGGTGGAATAGGGCACCACGAACCCCTCATCAAAGGGACCCTCAGCTCGCCAGGTACCGGCCAACTGCTCAAAGAAAGTAATAAATTCCGCCGCCGGTGCCAGGGCGTTAACCCCGTGAGGGCCCAGGGAGGCATGCTTGGCGATACCCTTGAAAGTCACCCGGCCGCGGTGGGCACCCTTATGGGCAGAAATAACCTGCATCATGGACGGCTCACCAATCACCGCAAAATCAGGGTTAATACCGCGGGCCTTAAAATCTCTGACCATGGCAGGCGCACCCACACAGCCAATTTCCTCATCGTAGGAAAAAGCGAAATGAACGGGCCTAGCCAGCTCCGCTTCACGCAACTGGGGCAGCAGCCACATAGCCGACCCAATAAAAGACTTCATATCCGACGCCCCGCGCCCGTATAGCTTGCCGTCCTTCACCAGGGGCGTGAAAGGGTCAGTGACCGTCCAGGCCTGGCCCTCAACCGGCACTACGTCCGTATGCCCCGACAGCACCACACCGCCGTCCGTACCACCATCAGCGGCGGGCACGGTCACGAAGAGGTTGGCGCGCTCGCCGTCCTCGCTGTAGGTGTAGTGCGGGGTCAGGCCGTGAGCCTCAAACTCAGCCGCCAGCAGGTCGAGCACGGGGCGGTTGCTGGTCTGGCTGATGGACTGCGCGGCAATAAGCTTTTCAATCCAGGGAAGAGATGCAGGGAGTGTCATAGCACCAGTCTAAAACCCCGGGCCTGCCGGGGACGCTAGATTACAGGGCTGAATGGTCGCCCAAGCCGTGGAAACGGCGAGCGTGGTAAACGGTGGGGGCTGCGTTGGCGTCGTGGCGGATGAAGTCGGTGACCTCAGCGGTAAAGACCACGGCAGGGCCCGCATTGAGGGTACCCAGGGGGCGGATGCGCAGC
Source organism: Rothia sp. L_38 (assembly GCF_050689125.1). Lineage (NCBI taxonomy): Bacteria > Bacillati > Actinomycetota > Actinomycetes > Micrococcales > Micrococcaceae > Rothia > Rothia sp. L_38. Next base: position 73,240 of record NZ_JBOEQD010000006.1, read on the forward strand.
ACCCGGCTTACCCCGTGCAGCAGGGGCTCGCCGGTGGGCAGGCGGTCCCAGGTGGAGGTATCGCCAAACTTATCGGCCTTGCTGACCGAGAAAAGCTTGGCGACCTCGATGTTATCGGCACCAATCAGGTGAATCAGGAAAGAGTCAGCGTCGATGATGCGGGCAGCCGAACCGGTGCGATCCTTGAAAGAAAAAGACACGATGGGAGGCTCAGCAGAAACCGACGACAGGGACGAGATGGTCAGGCCACCCGGCAGCCCGTCGGAGCCCTCAGCGGTGATGATGGCAACGCCGGCTGCCTGGGCGCCGAAAGCCTCGCAGAAAAGTTCGGTGGCGGTCTTCTCGCTGATATTTACCTGGGTGGTCATGGTCGGTTTTCCTTTGTGCGGCTGCTTGGGGACTACAGCGCTGGGAGCGCTTGGTCTTCAGCCTAGGACTTCAGATGCACCAAACCCTAGCCTTTCTCACATATTGCCCCTATGAGTAGAACTGTGACACTGTTACGTGCGCGGGCTGTAACAAAGAGTAGAAGCCGTAGCAGGTTAAGCAGGCAGGTGCTCGCTACCTGCTCCCGGTACAGCCGGACGCGCCCGCCCCGCCTTCGTGCGTGAAGGCGGGGCGGGCGCGTCCTTGCGGGCTCTTGTAGTACTACTTCTTCTTATTGAGCTGGGCTGCCTGGGCGCCGAACTTCTCAAGCAGCTCGGGCATATCCATGGGTGCGGTGACTACCTCAATGAAAACCAGCTTGTCACGGTTCTCCTTAGCCACCCGGCAGGCCTCGTCGAACTCGCGAACCGTAGCAGCGCGTAGCGTGACCGTGTTAGAGTCTGTGCCGCCGAAGGCCGCCGGAATCTTCGACCAGTCGTAGGCGGTGATGTCGTTGTACTGGGCCTCGACGCCGTGAATAGACCGCTCAATCGTGTAGCCATCGTTGTTAATCAAGAAGACCACCGGGTTCACGCCCTCGCGGATGATGGTGCCAATCTCCTGAATCGTCAGCTGGGCTGAGCCGTCACCCACCATCAGCACACCGCGGGAATCAGTATCGGCCATAGCCGCGCCCAGCAGGGCCGGAATAGAGTAGCCAATCGAACCCCACAGGGGCATGCCGATAAAGCGAGAATCGCGTGGGAACTTACGGGTTGCCATGCCGAAGAAAGAAGTGCCCATATCGACCACAACAGTGTTCTTCTCATCCAGGTTTGATGAAAGTACCTTCCACAGCACATCCTGCGTGAGGGCATCGTCGGTGATATCGGGCAGAGGTTCCTCGCTGGTGGGAGCCTCAAAGGGAGTGCCCTTGAGGCCCAGCTCCAGGGACACTTCCTTAACGATGTTCAGAGCGCTGGCCATGGTCAGCGGGGCGTAGTGGCGCTCGGCGATGCTGGTGCTCTCTGCCCCGATGTTAATAACCCGGCCAAAGTCTATCTGATGTGAATATATGCCGGTTGTGGTATCTGTAAATTCCACGCCAGCACAGACCAAAACCTCGGCGTCTTCTACCACTGAGCGGGTGTGCTCAGCCGATAGACCACCCACGTAAATTCCTGCAAAGTTAGGTTCGGTCTCATTGAGCACAGCTTTGCCCCACATGAGGGACGCAAAAGGGAACTTGGTCTCGGTAACCAGGGCGCGGACGTCCTGCACCGCCCCCAGGCGCTCAGCCATGATGTCTGCCAGCACCGTCACGCTCTTACCGCGCATAAAGTCGGTGACGGCCTCCTTAAAGAGGGTTTCGATGTCAGGAGAAGAAACGTGGCTATCCACATCAAGCGGACACGACGGCGGGGTAGCCGGCATGGTGGACACATCAACCGGCAGCATCAGGTAGCCCGGCTTGCGGTGGATGACGGCGGTGCGGATGACGCGGTCAATATCGGTGGCGGCGGTCGCCGGGTGCAGGGCCGCAACCGCAGCAGACACCTCGGACGCCATACGCATAAAGTGCTTGAAATCGCCATCGCCCAGGGTGTGGTGCATACGCAGATGGGAATTCTGAGCTGAGAGGCTGGGGGCACCCACAATGTGAATCACGGGTACGTTCTCGGCATAGGAACCAGCGGTCGCGTTAATGGCCGACAGCTCGCCCACCCCATAGGTTGTTACTAGGGCGCCTAGCCCCTTAACACGGGCATAGCCGTCCGCCGCATAGCCGGCGTTGAGCTCATTAGCGTTGCCCACCCAATCAAGCTTCTCATGCGCCAATACGTCGTCGAGGAAGAAGAGGTTAAAGTCCCCGGGCACACCGAAAACCTTATCAACGCCCAGCTCAGCCAGGCGATCGAGAATGTAATTACCAACTGTGTAGGTCATCATTGACTCCTTAGGAAGGTAGGAAAGCACAGCAGGTTTGTGACCTGTATCATTCATTTCTAGTCTAAAAGGGCGAACCCACCCCGGTTTGGGCGGTCAGTGTCACCACCTGGGGCGAGGGTGCATGAATCATGTTTGGAGGACTGCGCAAAGACACATGGGAAATAATGCGTGACCATCATGATTTCCCGGACTCGTACATGCTGCCCACTCGCCTCCTCAACCTGCTGCTACCTACTGTGCAGAGTTATGAACGCAGCCCTCTTCTCGTATCATCGAGAGAACTAGTTCATGGGTTGTCCTGTTTCACCTGTTGACCGGTAGAGCTTTCAGATGGTTGTATGCACCTCTCAATACAAATGGTTTGGGTAGAGGCGAGAGACTATAAACTAGAGTGCGATACAAAATGTGTAGGGCTAGACCATGTGATGTGGCAACCTGCTAGATGAAAAGAAAAGGGGTTCCTATGGGCGGCTGGGAAAACGTTACTACCCCCTTCGTGGTGTGTATTTTTATGGTTCTAGCACCAGGTCTTATGGTGGCGGTAGGTGCTCGTCAAAGAGGTATTCATGCGATAGGGCTTGCAGCGCCCCTGTCTATAGGTATTCTTGCCATAGCATCGATTGTTGCCCCCCTGATGGGTCTTTCATGGTCTTATGGGGTGGTTTTTGGCTTTGCTTTATTTTTTGCCCTTCTTTTTTGGGTGTTGACTGCATGTTTGTATAGAACAGAAGCATGGTTCAACGCTAGGTTTGCCCGGCAAGCTGGGAGTGCCGTAGAAGGTACCCGCCAACGATGGTGGTCACCTGGCGACCATTGGTGGTACATCTCAGTTGGTCTTGGCGTGTGGCTCATTATGGCAACCATGACCAGGGCTATTCGCACTCCTGAGTCGATTGGTCAGTCTTATGATGAAATTTTCCACCTGAATCTCGTTCGTTACTTTGTAGATACAGGCAACGCTTCATCGCTGGGGGCAACGGGGGTTACATCTGGTGATGAACCCGGGTCATTTTATCCCGCTGTATGGCATGCGCTCGTGGCTTTAGTCTTCCAGGCAACAGACGGGACCACCATCCCTATGGCGGTCAACGTTACCGCAGTTATAGTGGGAGCAGTCGTGTGGCCACTGTCTATGATGTACCTTGTCTACACCACTGTTTCGCTGAACCGAATGGCTGTTTTGACTGTCGGAATTTTTTCAGCCTCGCTACCAGCTTTCCCCCTGCTTCTCGTGCATTGGGGAATTCTGTACCCGAATAGCCTGGGAATCGCTTTGATTCCAGTCGGGATTGCCCTAACCGCTCAAGTTTTCCGGGTTTCACATAAGTTTTATGTGGGTGTTCCTCAAGGGCTTGCCCTGGGCCTTATGGTGGTCTTGGGGATAGCGGTAGCTCATCCCAGTGCCATGATGTCGATGTTAGCTATGATCACACCCATTGTTGTAGTTCGTATAGCCCTGCAAGTAAGAAATATTATCGATAGCGTAACCTCTCCATGGGTAGGAGGACTTCAAGTAGCTGGTCTTACTGGTTTGCTTATTGTTATCTGGATTTTGTGGGGAATTATCAGGCCCGCTCCTTACCTTAGCTGGGAGCCGCAGGCCAGTAGCGCACAGGCAGTCGGTGAATTTTTAACGAACGGCGTAATGGGTATGAATGCCTACTGGGTAACCAGTATCTTCATGCTTCTCGGTGTTTTCTTTGTGGTAAGAAACCGTGACCGCTCCCTATGGCTTGTTGGAGCATGGGCTGTAGTTGCCTATTTCTACGTTGTGGGACGGTACCTGCCTTACGATGAAGGTAGGAACGATATCACTGGTGTTTGGTATAACGATGTTTATCGAATCGCTGCACTTACACCTATTATGGCAGTGCTACTTGCAGCTCTCGGTGTTTCCCAAGTTTCTGATTTCCTAGTGCAGAAGATTAAAAAAATTGATTCTATTCTGCCTAAACTTCAACCAGTCCTTCAAAACCTTATTGCTCTGGCTCTTACCGGATTCCTTATTTTCCAGCTAGGTTCTAGTACACAGAACGCAAAGCCGTACCTCGACTATGTTGAGAAAGTGTCTAAATACTATGACCCTGAACTTAACAGCTGGCGGATTAGTTTAGATGAGCTTCAGGTGCTGGACTATGTAAAAGAAAATGTTCCCCAAGACAGTACTATTGTGGTTGATCCTGGTACAGGTGGTGCTTACGCCTATGCTCTTGCAGACCGAAAAGTAACAGCTGCCCATATGTTCCGGAATGAAAGCGACAATCAACATCTGCTGAACCTTTATTTTGATGACGTAGCAAACCACCCTGAGGTATGTGAGGCTGTGCGTGAAGAGAACGCCTACTACGCTCTTGACTTCGGTGAGGTTGGGCGCGAAGGTGAAAGTAATGGTATTGATCATTTGGCAAATCAGCCTGGGTATTCCGAGGTTTATCGGGTAGGGGATGCAGCCTTGTACCGGATTGATGTATGCGACTAGGAATTTATATTGCTACGGAGCGGGCTTTTTATAGCACTGGCACTGGCCTGTTAGACTGGGTAGGCATATAGCCTTGGGGTTTACCCGTGGGGCACTGTTTGACGAGGAGACAATCACTTTATGCCTCAGACACCGGCACCTGACGCAGAACTACGCACACTCATCATCATGCCAGCGTGGAATGAAGAAGAGGTTATTGGAGGCACTATTACGGAGCTCTACCGTATGATGCCTGAGGTTGATTTGTTGGTCGTCAACGATGGGTCGACGGACCGCACTTCAGAGATCGCCCGTCAAGCTGGTGCTTTTGTCATCGACCTTCCGTACAATATGGGGATTGGTGGTGCCCTTCGCACAGGCTATAAGTATGCCCGTCGCATGAATTATGACCGGGCGATTCAGGTAGACGCTGATGGGCAGCATGACCCGAAGGGCATTCGGACTGTTTTAGCTGGCCTGGACGACGGAACAGATATTTCCATCGGGTCCCGGTTCGCTGAGGCAACTAACTACAAGGTCAGCGGCCCCCGAAAATGGGCTATGGTCGTCCTTGCCTTCCTCTTCACCAAAATCTCTGGTGAGAAATTCACCGACGCAACCAGTGGTTTTCGTGCTGCTAACCGTAGGGCTATTGAGCAGTACTGTGAACATCTACCTGCAGAGTATCTAGGAGACTGCATTGATGCTTGCGTTATGGCAATTCGTGCAGGTTTGAGCGTCAAACAAGTTCCTGTGGAGATGCGTGAGCGCCAGGCGGGCACTCCTTCATCAAACCCGTGGAAATCGGCTATTTATCTCGTCCGTTCGTTCTTTTCCTTTGCAATGTCGATGACCCGCACGAAGACCATGGTGGGAGGCAAATAAAAATGTCAGCTAATTCATACATATTTTTTCTGGTTTTTGCTGCTGTTATTGTCTTGCTTGTTCTTGCCCAGGTGCGAAGCCAAAACATGAAGGAAAAGTATGCAGTGCTCTGGCTTATTGTCTCTGCAATTATTATTATTCTGGTAATTTTTCCGCGCCTGCTCCTCTTCTTTGCAGATCTTATCGGTATTGAATCTCCAGTAAACCTGCTGTTCTTGCTGTCGATTATCATGCTCATAGGGGTCAGTCTGCACCTGACAGCTGCCCTATCCAAGATGGGCGAAGATATTCGTATCCTTGCTGAAGAGGTAGCGATTTTGCGAGCCCAATTTGATGAGCAGCATGCAGATTCTGTAACTAAGCAATCTGTTCGCTCCCGCGACACTGACTCTCTTGAGGGGTAGCTGAGTGAACATCGCCTTTGTGGTCAATAACTACCCCCCTAAACGAGGTGGGGTGGAACAGCACGTCCATGCGCTAGGCACCCACTTGGTGCGACAGGGGCACCGCGTCACAGTAATTACTCTTGACGATACCCCCGGTAGGTCTGTTGAAGACGGTATTACCGTGTACAGGCTTAAAGAATATTTACGCGTTGAAGGTATTGTGGGATTTGCTTCCCCTGTCGGCCTATATAAGGCACTCCGGGTTCTCAAGAAAGAAAAAATTGACGTTATTTCTGTTCATACGCGTTTTTTCAGTATGAGCTGGTGGGGCGTCGTCTTGGGACGCCTCTTGAATATCCCGGTGGTGCATACAGAACACGGTTCGGGCTTTGTTGTCTCGGAGAAGGCTGTTATTCGCCTAGCAAGTCAGCTGGTAGACCGTACATTAGGTGTGCTGACACTCCGTGCAGCTTCTAAGGTGTTGGGTGTTTCTCAGCCCTCCTGCGATTTTGTTAAAAAGCTTTCAGGTGTAGACGCTGAGGTTTTTTATAACGTTTCTCCCCTGCCTATGGCTGCCCCTGAAGATGTTGTCTTCCAGCGGAAAAAGCTTGTCTTTTTAGCCCGTGTAGTTGAGGTGAAGGGCTGGCGGGCCTTTCTCGAAACTGTCCAGCAACTCCATGCAGAAGATGCTGAGATTACCGGTGTAGTGCTGGGTGCTGGGGTTGATTTAGAGAAGGCTAAAGCGTATGCCGCTGAGCTGGGTATTTCTGACGCAGTAGATTTCAAGGGCTTCGTCGATCACGCAACTGTAGCTCGCGAGCTTCGCGGCGCTACCCTGGTCAACCCCACTGTGGCGGCCGAGGGCTTCCAAACCACCATTATCGACGCCTACGTTTCGCAGGCGGCCATCGTTACCTACGATGTATCGAGCGCGAGGGTACTTAAGGACGCAGGTGCGCGGGTTCATATTGTTGAGCAGCAGGGTGTGCCCCAGCTGGCAGCAGCCGTACGTGCTGAGCTCGCCCAGGGTCCGCAGGCACACCCCGTAGAACACCTCCAGCAGTGGGGATGGGCTAGCCAGGGTAAGACCTATGAGCGAATCATTCAGACTTTTAGGCATAAGATTCACGAGGAGTTGTAGTGGAGAAGATAGAGGGAACCCTTGCCGTTATTGTTCGTAGCGGGGAACTTAATCGGTGGGTAGATGAAGCTATGAAGTCTGCCCTCCAGAGTGACGGTATTGATTTAAAGGTTGTTCTAGTTCTGAACGGACCTAACATCAGCCTTGATGCTACTCAAATACAGTCTGAGGAAGAACAGTACCCGTGGCTTACTGATAGCAGAGTTTTGGTGTTGCGCTTTAATCATTATCTGGGGATGAGCGGTTCAATCATTGAAGGTATTAAATATGTCAATACTGAATACATCGCTAATCTCGATGGTGATGATATTGCTCTGCCCCATCGTTTTGCAGAACAGCTAGAGTACCTCCAGTCTCATCCAGATTGTGTTCTAGTGGGAGCGCGTGCTCATATGATTGACGAGAACGATCAGCAAATCGGTGATTTGAAGTCTGTGGTATCGGATGACGTGCGTAAGAGCCTCTTCTTGTTTAACCCAATCCCTCATTCATCCGTCATGTTCCGTAAGTCCGCATATGACAAGATTGGGGGGCATACTCCCGGGCTAGACCAGTGTGAAGACTATGATTTAACCCTAAGAATCGGTACCTTGGGAAAAGTTGCTGTGTTGCCTGAATTCTTGGTGTTGTACAGAGTCCATACCTCCAATTTAAGCAAGGGTGCTTCACCTCGAGGGCCTCATGTGGATTGTGTAACTCGTGGCCGCCGCCAGCTCGCGAAGACTCTTGGCGTTCCCGCCGTCCTGGCATTACCCCCGCACTTGCTGTGGCGCAGTGTCCAGTTTGTGCGGGCGTCCGGGCTTATCCGCCCCCTGCACGAGTACTTCACCTACTTCAAACGTTCTTAAAACATCGAGGGGCAGCTCAGCTGCCCCTCACGTTGTATGCACTGTTAGATGACTGGTGCGGACGTCTGTGTTCGGCTCAGTACCTCCATGCCGGCAAGGTGCGCTGCCGCACCGATGACCGGGCTAGCCATCAAGGCCACAATGGTTTTAGTTTCAAGATCTAACGGTAGCAGCAGACAGCCAAAAGCAACCACAACGGTAACTACCCAGCCTGCAAGGTAGATGCGGTGGGCGCCCATCGCCAGGGCCGCCGTGCCTGACAGTGTTGTCACCGCTAGAAGGGCCGCGGCAAAAGTGAGAGCCGCGAGGAAAGCCCCGTCGAGCTGCCCGGCATACTTCTCGTAGATTTCATCGAAAAGCCAGGGACCCAGCAGATAAGCTGCTCCGGCTCCTACTGCCCCCAGAGCTAGCAAAGCCCCTACAGGTTTAAGCAGGGCAGCGGTAGGGCGCTGGGCATGGGCCAGGAAATAAGACACCGCGACACCCTGAAAAGCTTGCAGGGGCATCATGATGGGTGCGCGAGTGATGGAGATACCCAAAATAATCGCGGCCAGAAGTGCATCGGACTCTGTTTCGGCCTTCGAACTTGTTGCTTCCAAGAAGATAGGAAAGCCTGTAGACATAGCAGCCATAGCTACCGCGGTCCCCACAGCTAAAAGCATGCTCCGGTACGCCGCGCCTGGGCGTCCTACCAGACGCAAACGAGTCGCTGAGCGTACCCGGGGTGAGAAAGCCACAAAAATGAGCCAGAGGAAGGCCGTTGCCAAGAAAGAGAGCTGAAAGGCAAGCAGGCTGCCCCCAACCACAGATACAAGCAGGGTACACAGGAAACAGAAAATACCGCCGGTTGAAATCAACAGGGCATATTCTGTCCAGGAACGGGTGCCGGCCATCGCCCCAATGCAGTAGACGTGGCAGGCATATACAGCCGTCACCAGGGTAATCAGAAGTACTGTTCTCCAGTCCCCTGCTGGTAGAACGGTGCCGAGCCACACCGGTGTAAGAGCTGCAAAAATGAGAGCACAGGTGAGACCCACCCAGGTCGCTACCACGAGCGGGTTGTAGGTTCTCTGACTGGGGACAGAAGCAGAATTACCCTTGCTCAAATGATGGGAGCCGATGAGGCGCGCTGACTCTTGTTGAACCCCCAGCAAAGTCGCGAACACCAAAGAAGTAAGAGACCAAAAAACCAAAAAATCTTTGTTGTCTTCGACCGTTAAAGATCGGGCAGCTAGCCAGGTCACCAAGAAAGTAGTACCCGCGCTAATAATGGATGAAGCCGTAATAAAAAGCGACTGGCCGCGACTAATCACAGCTTCGGTATGTTCTTCGCTCACGGAATCTCTTCTTCTATGACGATAAGGAAAGTATCTCTAGCTTATCGGTCTTGCCACTCCGGAGGGCATTCTAGGGCATGCCGTATGATGGTTTTGTGCCACACGCTTTGCACCGTTACCCCTGTACTCTCAATCGCTGCAATTGCGTCTAAAGAGAAGGCATAGCTTGGAAGAGGAGGTTGCTACCTTACCGGTTAGCGTTTCGGAGACCTAACCGGTGCCTGTGGTAGACTGCCCAAGTTGCCCAGCCACCGGGTAACCACCACACCACAGAAAAGCAACATAGATGAATCGAACCAGCCACAGACATAAGCCCTTGGGTAGCTTCATTGAACAACCCAAATTCAGACCAGAAGTGCAGGGGCTCCGGTCCCTGGCAGTCCTTCTCGTGGTTATGTACCACGTCTGGTTCGGTAAAGTGTCTGGCGGTGTCGATGTCTTCCTCTTCATCTCAGCCTTCCTGCTCTCGCTGTCGTCCTTACGTAAGATTCAGGATGGCAAGCCCCTCAAGGTCGTCAGCTACTGGCTCCACGTCTTCCAGCGCCTACTGCCAGCGGCTGCAACTGTCATTCTGGCTACCCTGGTCGCCGCCTATTTCGTCATTGCTCCCTCACGCTGGGCATCCCTTTTAGCTGACGCCAAAGCAGCGCTCTTCTACTTCCTCAACTGGCGCCTGGCTTTCAACTCGGTGGACTACTACGCCCAAGACGCCACCCTCAAAACCCCCTTCCAGCATTTCTGGTCCCTCTCCATGCAGGGCCAAATCTTTATTCTCTGGCCCCTGCTGTTTGCTTTCGTAGCCTTCCTGGTGGGTTATCTGCGTCTGAAGGTTCTCCCCACCGCCCTATTTGTTTTTGGTACGGTCTTCGTTACCTCTCTTACCTTCTCCATTATCGAGACCTCTACCAACCAGTCCTTTGCCTACTTCGACACCCGCACCCGCCTCTGGGAGTTCGCAGCCGGCACCCTGCTCGCCATGCTCGTACTAGTCTGGCGAGTGCCGTCCTGGTTGAAGGTACCCATGGGTTGGGTGGGCGTTATCGGCCTTGTCACCTGCGGTTGGCTCCTGCCTGTTGAGCGTGCCTTCCCCGGTTACCTGGCCCTCTGGCCCCTGCTATCGGGTGCTTTCGTCATCGCAGCGGGTCAAACTGGCTCCCGCCTGGGCGTAGACCGCCTTCTCTCAGCTAAACCTCTACAGAAGATGGGGGCAATCTCCTACTGCCTCTACCTGGTGCACTGGCCCATTCTCATCCTGTACACCACCGCTATTGGGGAGCCTAAAGCTGGCTGGCTTGACGGAACCCTGGTTATTCTCTCCTCTATCGCGGTAGCGTGGCTCCTGCACAACCTTGTTGAAAAGCCTCTACGAGCCTGGGAAAAGAAACCCAGCCGCCACGCCCTGCGCCACGCAATGCTCAGCGGTACCCCGTGGAGTCGAAAAAAACAGAATGTCCGGGGCAACTGGAAGCGCCCGGTGGCTGTCATCGCAGTATGTTTTACTCTGGTCGGTGGCTTGGCTGTAGGAGCTACACGATGGTTGGATGCACAAATCAACGTGTGGGCGCATAACGCTTCTCTTGCAGGGACTTCCCAATTTCCTGGTGCACTGGCTATAGGTGAGACTAAAAGATACCAGAACCCTCCAATCCCTGTTATCCGTAATCAAGGGTGGGTCGATACCTCTATCGGTGAACAGTGCAACTCCTACCCCGGTATGGAAAACTCAAGCCTCAACAACCCAGAGGCTGAGGAGTACTGCTATGTGATGCAAGCAAAGAGAAGCCCTGATGCACCTACTTTTGTATTTGCAGGTGATTCGCATAGCCAGCAGTCACTGCCCTTATTTGAAGAAGTAATCCCTGACGATGCCACGGTGATTCTAATGATTAAACCTTGGTGCCGTTTGACTGTCCCAGAAGAAAGCTACTCAACTGCGGGACCTGCAGCTGATGCTGCCTGCCAAAACTACAATGCCCGAGCTCTTGAAGAAATTCAACAGTTGAAGCCCACCTATCTTGCAGTAATCTCTACTCGACCTCAAGATGGTATCCCTGATGAGCAGCCAGTCAAAGGAATTGATGGTGTAGCAAGTCTTGTAGAATCCTACGGAGGAAAAATCATATCTGTTCGTGATAACCCTCGTTTTGTTCAGAATATGTTTGAATGCTCTCAGCGTGAAAATACCTCGAGTTGCAGTGTTCCACGGTCACAGGTATTAGCATCTACGGATCCTGCCCAGCCCATTTTTGATCGTTTCTCTAACGTCTACGAAGTGGATTTATCAAATTATTTTTGCCCTGAGGGATACTGCGTTCCTGTAATAGGAAATGTGGCACTATACATGGATAATAACCACCTCACAGCGCAGTATGGTAAGACCCTTTCGAGCGCAGTGGTACAACAACTTGAAGTCCAGGGCTGGGACCCCTCAGCCGTCAACCCCACAGGCTAGCAACCACCATACGGAATACGGGTGCCCCGGCTTTGACCAGCCGGGGCGCCCGCGCATACGCTCAGGATACTACCGTACGCACACACGCCGGGCAGGTGTAGCCGAGCCGGGCGTCCGCACCCCGCAGGAAAACTATGACCGCACCCGCCACCCCGCACAAACGCCCGCGCAAGGCCGCCCTGGCCTCCTGGATCGGTTCAGCGCTGGAATACTACGACTTCGCGGTCTTCGGTACAGCCGCGGCCCTGGTGCTCAACCGCATCTTCTTCCCCGAAGACTCGGATGCCGCTGGAATCCTCAAATCCATGATGGTGCTGGGCGTCGCCTATGTAGTTCGCCCCTTTGGCGCCATGCTGATGGGCCCGCTGGGCGATAGGTTCGGACGCCGTTTTGTGCTCATGCTGACCCTCTTCATGATGGGCGGGGCCACCTTCGCCATTGGCTGCCTGCCCACCTACGACCAGGTGGGGCTGCTTGCCCCCGCCCTGCTGGTGCTGTGCCGGGTCTTCCAGGGGTTATCGGCGTCGGGTGAGCAGGCGTCCGCTATCTCAATGTCGCTGGAACACGCCCACGACCACCAGCGGGCCTTCACCACCTCCTGGACCCTGCACGGCACCCAGTTCGGTTCCCTGCTAGCAACGGCAGTCTTCCTGCCCTTTGCGGCCCTGCCCGAAGAAGACCTGCTCAGCTGGGGTTGGCGCGTACCCTTCTGGCTTTCGGCTTTCGTGCTGGTAGCTGCCTGGCTGATTCGCCGCCGTCTCGAAGAGGCCCCCTCCTTCGTTGAAACCCAGGCCCAGCAGGTGATTGACCCGGCCCGCCGTAAGGCGCCGCTGGCTCTTGTTTTCACCCGCCACAAGCGGGCGGTTGCGGTGGTGGCCCTGTGCGCCATGGTCAATACCGTGAACATGGTCTTCACAACTTTCTCAATCTCTTTTGCCACCAAGGGGCATGGAATTGATTCGGGCATTATGCTCTGGGTTCCTATTGCCTCTAACGGCCTGAGCCTGCTCGCTATCCCGCTCTGGGCTATGGTCGCTGACCGAATCGGCCGCAAACCTATCTTTGCTACCGGTGCCCTGGTCGCTGGTGGGCTCATGTTCCCCTACCTGCACGCCATCACAAGCGGCAACATTGTTCTCGTGTTCGTGTTTGGTGTGCTCATGCACGGGGCCTTCTACTCCATGGCCAACGGCATCTGGCCGTCCTTCTACGCTGAAATGTTCCCCACTCGGGTGCGGGTGACCGGCCTGGCTCTGGGCACCCAGATTGGTTTTGCCCTGTCGGGTGGTATTGCCCCTGCAGCAGCTACCGCGCTTGCCGGGGATGACTTTGCCAACTGGGTGGGCCCTGCCGCTTTCACCCTGGGTATGGCGGCTCTGGCCTGCCTGTGTGCGCTGACCGCTCGCGAGACCGGAAAGCTGACCCTGGCTGAGGTTGACCGGATGCAGGACCACTAGATTTTCTCGCAAGAGATAAGGAGGCCCGCCCCACCGTTCGTAGGTGGGGCGGGCGCCCTGGTTTTAGGTGCTAGTCGGTAGAAGAGCCAGCGTTTGCTGGGTGCTGCCGATACCTGCCGCGGGTCTAGCGGGCGAGCTTGGCCTCGATGGCCTTGCGGAGGGCCTGTGCTCCTTCGACCCAGGCGTCGAAGTCGCCGTTACCCTCAATGTCGGGCAGGGCGCCAGCTTCGAGACGGGCTGCGCGGAAGGCGCGGGCGATATCGTTGACCGAAGCCCCGTGCTTCTTCTTCATTTCGTACACGAAGGTGATACCTGCGTGGTTGATCATACGGTTGGCTGCGCGGGTTGCGATGATTTCGCTGCGCAGGGGGTGCTCGTCGAAATATGAGCCAAACTTCTCGGTAGCGGGAGCCGGGAAGTAGTCAGCCAGGACGTCGCTGAGGTCGAGATCGGGCTCATCGGCGTAGCCGCTGTTAACAAGGGCAGCGGTGAGGTCGATCTTTGCGTAGGCGGTGAGTACCGAGAGTTCGGGGCTGGTGAGGGGGACGTGGGCTTCGGCCCGGTCTGCTAGTTCGGCATCTGAGGGGAGTAGCTCAACCTCGCGGTCCAGGTGTACGGTCTCGGTCAGGTAGTCCATGAACTCGCCCGCAATGTCGTTGGTGTTGAAAGCTTCGGTGCGCTCTGCCTGCAGGAGTACGTTCTGCTCCAGGTTGGAGCGCAGCACGCGGCGGCCTACTTCTTCGACCTGCTCAGCGATGAAGTTGGCGCGGTCGCCCTCCTTGAACTGGCCCGCTTCGATAGCGCGGCCCATGAGGATCTTGAGGTTGACTTCGCGGTCTGAGGTTTCAACGCCGGCAGAGTTGTCGATGGCGTCGGTGTTGACGAGGACGCCACCCGCTGCTGCCTCGATGCGGGCTCGCTGGGTGAGACCCAGGTTGCCACCTTCGGAGATGACGCGTGCCCGTAGCTCGGGTGCGGTGATACGGAGCTTGTCGTTGGTGGAGTCACCCACCTGGCTGTTGCTTTCTTCGGTGGAGCGCACGTAGGTGCCGGTTCCGCCGGTGTAGAGCAGGTCTACGGGGGCCTTGAGCAGGGCGGTAATGAGCTGGTCGCCGCTCACGGTTTCAACGGCGCTATCAAGGCCCAGGGCCTCCCGCATCTGAGGGGTGACCTCGATGGCCTTGTCTTTACGGGAGTAAACGCCGCCGCCCTCTGAAATTAGTTCGGGCTTGTAGTCGGTCCAGTAGGCACGGGGCAGGTTGAAGAGGCGCTGACGCTCAGTAAACGATACGGCAGCGTCGGGGTTGGGGTCGATGAAGATATGGCGGGAGTCGAAGGCGCCAATCAGGCGGATGTGCTCTGAGAGCAGGGCGCCATTGCCGAACACATCGCCGGCCATGCCGCCGATACCCACCATAGTGAAGTCTTCAGCCTGAGAATCGTGCCCCAGGGCAGCGAAGTGGCGCTTGACCGACTCCCAGGCGCCGCGGGCGGTAATACCCATTTCCTTGTGGTCGAAGCCGACGGAGCCGCCGGAGGCGAAGGCGTCGCCCAGCCAGAAGCCGTTAGCGATAGAGATAGCGTTAGCGGTGTCAGAGAAGGTTGCGGTACCCTTATCGGCTGCAACGACTAGGTAGTGGTCGTTCTCGTCGAGGGCTACGACCTTTTCGGGGCGGACAATCTGCTGTTCACCCTGCTTGTCGGTGACGAGGTTGTCGGTGATGTCCAGCAGGGACTGGATGAAGAGCTTGTAGGCAGCTACACCCATCTCGTTGTACTTGTCCTGCTCGGAGTCGCGGTCGGGCAGGTTCTTGGGCACAAAACCGCCCTTGGAACCGGTGGGGATAATGACGGCGTTCTTGGTCACCTGAGCCTTCACCAGGCCGAGCACCTCGGTGCGGAAGTCTTCGGGGCGGTCGGACCAGCGCAGGCCGCCGCGGGCAACCTTGCCAAAGCGCAGGTGTACGCCTTCGAGGGCCTCACCCTCGACAAAGATTTCAAAGAGGGGCTTGGGCAGGGGAGCGAAAGAGATATCGCGGGTGGAGATTTTCAGGGCGATAGTTTCTTTGCCCTGATAAGCATTGGTGCGCACGGTGGCCAGGACGACTTCAAGCAGCTGTGCAAAGAAATCTTGGGTTTCGCCGTCCAGCTTTTCGATATCGGCGCGGACGCCGTCAGCCGCTGCGCGCTGGGAGGTGCGGCGGGCGTCCGCATCCTTGTCGAGGGCGGGGTCGAAGCCGGTGCTGAAGATGTCGGCAATACCTGCGGCGACGCCGGGGTTGCTGGCAAGGGCCTGGGCCATAAAGTCTGCGCTGAAGCTGACTCCGAGCTGCAGGAGGTAGCGGGAGTAGGCGTGTAGAACTTTGGCTGAGAGAGCTGAAGTAGGAGTAGCTGACATCATCTGCCCTTCTGATTGGGGGAGGGGCGCTGGCGCCCGGTGGAGATTCCAGCATAAGAGCGGGAGAAGAGACTGGCGATAGTGTTTTTGCAATGTGAGACTGTGTGTCTCGTATGTGAAGAGAAACTGCTGGGGTGGGCCTCCTAGGGCGGGGTACTTAATTTGCCTGTCAAAAAATAGTACACAGATTCGAGACAAATGGGAATATTTGTTCTAAAGTTGTGGGTAAGAAATATTCAAGGCAAGCGATAGTAGACAAGTGTTTCAAGTCTGTACTTAAAGGGCTTTGAGCACCTCGGTGTTGCGGTTCACTCCCACCGTCTTCCCGACTACTATGTAAGTGGAGCGCAGACCCGCGCACCCAGGTATCACAACGGAGTGACATCCGCCCAGCGAAAGGCAAACCCTTGCTCACGAACGATCGTTCAGCCCACTGGTCCGGTAGCGAAGACTGGATCAACGAATACTACCGTCACAGCTCAGCTGATGAGCTTGAAGGTTTGAGTGACCAGCAGCTTACCAGCCTTGCCCAGGCGCACCGAGCCCTGGCAGAGCAGCGGGAAGCCGGTGAAGCCCTGATCTCGGTGAGCAATGACGACGCTGGCAGCACTCTCTACATCGTTGTAGACGACACCAGCTTCTTAGTCTCATCTATTACCGCCCAAATCGCCGCAAACTGGGGCGGTATCTCGGGTCTTATCCACCCCACCTTCGTTGTAGAGCGCGACCAGAGCGGCCGCCTGGTCAATATCACCGGCACCGGCTTTAAGCAGCCCGTAGCAAGCGGTGACACCGTCTCTATGCCCATTCTGCGTGATGCTGCCACCGGCAACATCGGTGCTGGGGCCACCATTGAGTCGTGGATTGCCGTCCGCCTCACCTCCCGCGTTGAGGGCGAAGACGTTACCCATCTTGAGCAGGAAATCCGTTCCATTCTGATTGACGTGCGCCGAGCTGCCCGTGACAACGACGCCATGGCAGCCCGCACCCTTGACATCGCCGAAAAACTGGGTGAACTGGCAGATGTAACCCTGGGTGGCGCTGCCCACTACACCGGCTCCATCAACTCTGACGCCGACCCCATGACCCGCATCGAATCGGTCCAGGAATTCCTGCGCTGGCTTACCCGCGGCAACTTCCTCTTCATGGGCATCAAGGAACGCGACCTTTCAGGCCGCTCCGGCGACCTGCTGCTAACCGACCGTGACGGATCTGGCCTGGGTATTCTTGCCGATACCGGAGAAGGTGACCCCATCGTCCTCACCGGCCTGGGCCTCGAAAACGCACGTGATCCCAAGCCCCTCTACATCACCAAGGCCAACTCTCGCTCCACCGTGCACCGCCACGAGTACCTGGACTACATCGGCGTGCGCGACTTTGACCGCTCCGGCAAGATTGTGGGCGAATACGTCATTCTGGGTCTCTTCTCCCGCCAGGCATACTCTCTGCCCGCCGTTGAAACCCCCATCGTGCGTGAGCGCGTAGCTATTATGCGCCGCCACCTGGGCTACCAGCCGGGCTCCCACTCCGACAAGACCCTTGCCGGCATTATCGAGGACTACCCCCGTCTCGAACTTCTCCACGCCGACCTGCAGGAACTGACCGACACCTTCCGCGGCATCATGGGTCTGGAAGAGCGCCGCACCACCCGCCTCTTCCTGCGTCCGGACGCCTTCGGCCGCTTCGTCTCCGCCACCGTCTTCCTGCCGCGCGACCGCTACAACACTCACGTACGTCAGCGCCTTGAGGCTGTCTTCCACGAGTTCATCGACATTGAAAGCCTAGACTTCGAGGTCTACCTCTCCACCTCGTCTCTGGCTCGTATTTTCTTCCGCCTGCGCCTGGCAACCCCCAATATCATTCCGGCTCTGGACTCCAAAGCGATCGAGCGCCGCCTGCAAGAAGCTACCCGCTCCTGGGGCGAGGCAACCGCCGCTGCCGTTGAGACAGCAGCCGCAGGCGAGGGTCTGAGTGCCGAGGACGGCCGTGCAGCTGCCTCAGCCTGGTCTGAGGCTGTGCCCATGACCTACCGCGCCGACTACGAGGTAGAAAACGCCGTTGAAGATATCAACATTTTCGAATCTCTCAGCGACGAGCAGCCGGCCGCCATTCGTATGGGGGAGCGCCAGGGCCGTACCCGCATCAAGACCTACCTGGCTAGCGCCCACACCCTTACCGAGCTGCTACCCGTGATGCAGAACATGGGCCTAGTCGTTATCGATCAGAAGCCCTACGACATCACCCCGGCAGACGGCCGTAGCTTCTCCCTCTACGACTTCGGTGTTGAACTGCCCGAAGGCATCGAAGCGGAGAAGGTCGCTGCCCTCTACGAGGACGCCCTCAACGCCTACCTGCTGGGCAAGCGCGAGTCCGACAGCCTCGACCGCCTGATTCTGGCAGAAGGTCTGACCTGGGAGCAGGTCCGCGTACTGCGCGCCTACACCCACTACCTGGTGCAGTTGGGCCAGGTCTACTCGGCCGAGTTCATGTCTGACACCCTTCTGGCCTACCCGCAGGCAACCGGCCTGCTGGCGCGCTACTTCGAGGTCAGCTTCGACCCCGACGTTCAGTTCGAAAGCGACGAGCAGCGCGAGGACGCTCGTGAGCAGGTCTGGCGCGAACTGGGCAGTGTGCTCGACGCCATCCCCACCCTCGACGTCGACCGCTTCATGCGCTCCCTAGCCGCCGTCATGAAGGCGACCCTGCGCACCAACGCCTACCTGGACCGTCCTGCCCTTGCCCTCAAGGTGGCACCCGGCCAGATTGACTTTGCGCCCCTGCCCCGCCCCACCTTCGAAATCTTCGTCTACTCACCCCGCGTTGAGGGCGTGCACCTGCGCTTCGGCTCCGTTGCCCGCGGTGGCCTGCGCTGGTCTGACCGCCGCGAAGACTTCCGCACCGAGGTGCTCGGTCTAGTCAAGGCGCAGATGGTCAAGAACGCCGTCATTATCCCCACCGGCGCCAAGGGCGGCTTCTACCCCAAGCAGCTCCCCAACCCGGCCCTCGACCGAGACGCCTGGATCACCGAAGGTCGCGAGTCCTACAAGGTCTTCATCGCCTCCCTGCTCGACGTCACCGACAACCTGGCTATCGAAGCTGACGGTAGCGAAACCGTCGTGCACAACCCCCGCGTTATCGCCCGCGACGGCGACGACTACTACCTGGTTGTAGCTGCCGACAAGGGCACCGCATCCTTCTCAGACACCGCGAACGCCATCAGCGCAGACTATGGCTTCTGGCTGGGTGATGCCTTCGCCTCCGGCGGCTCTGTCGGCTACGACCACAAGGCCATGGGTATTACCGCCCGCGGCGCCTGGGAATCCGTCAAGCGCCACTTCGCTGAGCTGGGCATCGACTGCCAGACCGAAGAATTCACCGCCGTCGGCATCGGCGACATGAGCGGTGACGTCTTCGGTAACGGCCTCATGCGCTCCCGCGCCACCCGCCTGGTCGCAGCATTCGACCACCGTGACATCTTCCTGGACCCCAACCCCAAGGCCGATGTTGCCTTCGACGAGCGTGTACGCCTCTATAACCTGCCCCGCTCCTCCTGGCAGGACTACAACCCCGAGCTCATCTCAGCCGGTGGTGGCGTCTACTCGCGCGGCGCTAAGTCCATCCCGATCTCTGAGCAGGTACGTCAGGCCCTGGGCCTCGACGAAGGCGTCACCGAAATGGCCCCGCCCGAACTGCTCTCCGCCATCCTCAAGGCCCCCGTCGACCTGCTCTACAACGGCGGTATCGGCACCTACGTCAAGGGCTTCACCGAAACTCACGCCGCCGTAGGCGACAAGGCCAACGACGCCATCCGCGTCAACGGCCGCGACCTGCGCGCTCGCATCGTGGGCGAAGGTGGCAACCTGGGCTTCACCCAGCTGGGTCGTATCGAAGCTGCCCGCGCCGGCATCCTCATCAATACCGACGCCATCGATAACTCCGCCGGTGTAGAGACCTCAGACCGCGAGGTCAACATCAAGATTCTGGTAGACCGCCTGGTCACCGCCGGCGAGCTCTCTGCCGAAGAACGCGCAGGGTTCATCGAAGCCCAGCGCGAGGACGTCGGCGCCCAGGTACTGCTCACCAACGTTGAGCAGAACGTGCTGCTGCAGGCCGAGCGCCACGGTGTGGTGCCCGGTGTTGAGGCCTACATCCGTTTGATTCACGACCTGGAAGAGAACGCCGGCCTCAACCGCGAGGTGGAATTCCTGCCCACCGACGAGGAAATCCGCGAACGCTACGAAGCCACCGGTGAAACCCTTAACGGGCCTGAGCTGGCTGTTCTCGCAGCCTACGTGAAGATTCACCTCACCGCAGAGCTCGAGAAGACCGACCTGGCAGATGACCCCTACCTGGCCCGTGTGCTCACCGAGTACTTCCCGCCCGCTCTGGTTGAACGCTTCGGCGAGCACCTAGAATCGCACCCCCTGCGCAAGCAGATTATCTGCACCCGCGTAGCCAACGAGATGGTCAACCTGGGCGGTATCACCCACGTCTTCCGTGCGGTGGAAGAAACCGGTGTGGGGGTAGACGCCCTGGCACGAGCCTTCTACGTTTCACGTGAAACATTTGGCATTGGCAACTCTGCACGGTTGCATCGTGAGCTCCCTGCTTCCGTTCCTCTGGAAGGCTGGCAGGCCGTCATCAAGGACTGGCAGCGTGTGCTCGACCGCCTGGCCCGCTGGTTTGCAGCCGAACGCTCAGTCGTCGTGGGCACCCCTATCGCCGAGATGATCGAGCGCTTTAAGCCCGTTGCCGAGCTGATCCCCTCACTCAAGGACTACTTCGCGGACGATACCCGCGCCCGCGTCCGCGCCATGCGCGACCAGGCAGAAGCCTGGGGTCTGCCCGAGGAACTCATCGTCAACTGGATCCGTGAGTTTGAAGCCTTCGCCCTCATGGACGTAGTGCGTATCGCAGAAGCCAACGGCCTCTCCACCGAGCAGGTTGCCCGCGTCTACTACTCGGTCTACGACCGCTTCCAGGTTGACCTGCTACTGACCACCATCTCTAAGCTGCCTCGTAACGACCGCTGGGAGACCCTGGCCCGTTCATCCCTGCGCGATGACCTCTACGAGATTGCTGCTTCCCTGGCGCTCAACGTCGTCCAGGAGGTTGGCGAGGGCGTGGCCGCCGGAACCGAGAGCGGCGATACCGCGGTAGCCCGCTGGGTAGAGAACCACCCCGTCCGTATGGGCCGCGTGGACTCCATGCTGGCGGAGATTCAGGACGCCGCACCCGGCGCCGACGGCCGCCCCCGCCTGGCCGTCCTGCAGGTAGCCCTGCGCACCCTGCGCGGCGCGGTTAGCTAGACCTCGGTTTATACACAGCAGCCCGCCTCTCTCTTAAATCCTGCGACTGATTAGCAGGAACTTAAGAGGGCCGGGGCGGGCTTCTTTGTCTCAGTGGTATTTCTCGGGTCTACCTTTCTTAAATAGGCAATATTCTGCCGTTTTGCGGGATAGTGGCCTAGAATTATAGATAAATTGAGTGTATCGGCGAGATTTTGCCGGTTGGGAGATGCTGTGGAGCTAGGAAAAGTTGTGCGTGCCTATCGTAAAAAACTCAAAATGTCGCAGGAAGAGTTGGCTGCACTCAGTGGTATTTCTGAACGCACTCTACGTGATTTGGAGAAAGGGCGTTTGAGTGTCTCTTTGGAGAAAGCTGTAGCTGTTGCTGATGTACTGGGTCTGAAAATTCAGGTGATTGAGGCATGAGCGAACTCAAAGCTGATGTGTACAAGCAAGATACTCTTGCCGGGCACTTTTTCAGAACACCTCATACTACTGAGTTTCGTTATTCTGCTGATAAATATGAAGTCATAGCCTTGCGGTTAGCGCAGGCGAAAGACTTTTCTCGATTTTGGACAGGAACTTGGGGTGCGTCCTGCCGCAACCGCCCTCTTACTACGTAAGATGCTTCATGAAACAGAGGAGCTTGTTGAAGGGGCGACGGGTCTTCCTTTTGACTCTGCTCGCCGTAAGCAGCTAGTCAAAATTCTGAAGAACCGTCGCCTATCTCTATCGGCAGGGCTCTAAGCTGGCTTAACAGGCACCCAAACCTGCATCTGGAAATCGTCAGCTGACGGGTCACCCGGCCCATATGCCTCAAAGACCGGGCCGTTGGGCTTAAAACCTGACGCGGGTAGGAAGGTGCCCATCAGGTGGTCCACCCCGGCCATAGTACTCATGGGCACCGGGCCTTCAACGGTCGTCACCGCGAACTCACCGCCGTCCACCTTAAGGGCATTGAGACCCAGAGCCTGCGCGGTTTCCAGGTTCTCCACCAGAATCCCCGCCATGTAGTCGAACTCGCCCACCGCGTTCATACCAACAATCACCCCGATAGAATGCACCTCGGGCATGGTAACCCCCCGCGCCTCGGCATGGGCGGTCAGCTTTTTCCAGAGCTCGCCAATACCGGCACCCTGCTTCACGGTCTCGCGGAAGCCCGCAATAAAGAACTCATCCTTGTGCTCTATGCGCGCACCAATCATCGACTACTCCTTAGAAAAATGTGTGTCGGCTCTATTTTAGTGGCTACAGCCGCAACCACAGCCGCACGAGGCACCCTGCGAAGCGGGTGCAGAATCATGGCCACCCATTAGGTTGACCCGGTTGCCAATGTCGGGCCCTCCGGCAGGCTTGGGATTTACCCCTGCCAGGACGGCCGCAAATCCAGCTGGCTCGGCGGCAGGAACCGTGGCGGGGTCGTCCGTGCCACCGGTACCGCAGGCGGCTGCAGCTGCGTTAACCTTGGGCTGTTTGACCTCACCAAAGCGGGAGAAACGGCGCAGCTGCTCAGCAGTGGGGTACATGTAGGACACCTTGACTAGACCCTCTACCAGCAAGATGGGTAGAACCTCAGCACCGGCCATAGCAAGCTGATCGGCCACCGGCTCACAGTCGGTAAAGGCAGACGGGTAGGAGTCGGTGGAGTAGACGGCAATATCAAGACCCTCATCAAGCAGCTCCTGGGCTTCAGCAAGGAAGGCCTCGCGCTGGGTATCACCAGGATCGTCCGGGTTTTCGCCGATAGCGGGGATAAAAACTTCCAGGGGGGTGCTCCCCAGGGTGTCGCGAGGTGAGCGTGCCACTACTACTCCGTTCGTTGATTCGTGTGCTCTACCAAGCCTACGCCCGCTGGGGCTCGCAGAAAAGGTCAGGCAGCGCACCCCGGTTACGGGTGCGCCGCCTGTTGTGCCTTATCAGCAAGCTCTCAGTGGCCTAGTCGCCGATAAAGAACTTGCGCAGGGCTGAACGCAGGCTGCGGTCGTCCTGCTTCTGCTCGTCCTCTTCTGCCGGGGGCTGAGGCTCCACCTGCGCAGATGCTAGCGAAACCTTCTTGGCCCGGGCCGCGATGCTGGGCACAGCATCGGTATCAGTGCTCCGATACTCCTTGCGCTCCTCGGGGGTGCCAAAAGCCAGGGTGCCGATGGTATTAGCGATATTTTTCTGCTCGGGGGAGGCCGGGACGCGGGCTACACCCGGGTCTATATCGCGGATATCCTGAGCCTTCTCACCGGTGGTGACGGGCAGGTCATTGGGGAAAGCCGCTGCTGCGTAGGCACTTGCCGCCCGGCTGAGGGGGCTGGATGCGCCCTCGTCGGTAGAGCCCTGACCGTCTGCTGTGGGGGCCGCAGGTTCTCCATCGGCGCGGACGCCCGCCTCGCCCTGCTCTTCAGCGGACGGCACCGGGGAGGCTTCAGAGTCGGGGGTGGCGGACGGCGCGGGGGCAGGCTCGTCTGCCTCCTGGGTTGCGAAGAGGTTCGAAGCGTTTTCTGAGGTCGTAGTGGACTTAATAACCACCGGCGCCGCGGGAGCGATGACCGGCTCAGAATCATCCATCTGAGCGGGAGTCGGTACTGCTTCAGAAGCAGGTGCTTCGTCACCCTTGGCGGGTCCTGGGGCCACGGCGGGCTCAGGCTCTGCTGCTGATTCGGGGTCAACCTCAGCCAGAACCGCACGGTAGCGAGCCTCAGTGGGAGCTAAAGTCCAGCCCAGGAAACCGGGGAGCGCGATAGGCTCAACGGTGCCTACCCAGGCGATGGTTTGCGCTAGAGGTGATGCTCCTGCTGAAGTCTGGGGGCCAGTGGGTGCGGCTGCGACGGGAGAGCTGCTCGTGGCGTCCTGGCCTACCAGCTCGCCGGTCACAAAATCTGCCAATGACAGGGCAACCTGCACTGGCACTGACGCCTCACCCCGCTTGCGCGCAATGACCTGCCCCACGGTGCCCTGGGAGCCGGGAGCTAAATCAATGGCGTAGAGGTGGCTGGGGGAGTTGGCAATTTCAAGCCAGAGGCTGTGGTTCAGGACGGCTTGGACGGTGCCGTCCGTCTTTTCCGGTGCCTTCCAGGGGGCAGAATCCAGGGTGGACGCCCCAAAATCGGCCTGAGGGGTAGAGGCAATGACCTTCTGCCCGGCAACTTCGGCAACCACGCCGTTGCGTACCAGAGCCCGATAGAACTTGAGCTCGGGGGTGAAGGTGAACCCGCGCTGCTTCTCTTCGGCGGTGACCTCAGCGGGAGAATAACCAGAGTTATGCCCGCGGGCGAGTAAGGCGGAGCGCAGGCGTAGTCCATTATTTGAGACAGTGGCCCCTGGGTCTTCGACGGGTGTGTCGATGTGTTCAGTTTCATGTTTAGATGTAGGAGAGAGAGGCATCTGCTTGACGATGACCTGGCCACCTGGCGATGAGTTGATACGCACGTTATAGGAACCTTCGAAGGTTCCACTGCGAGCCAGTTCGTAGATGGCGACGGTGGCTGAGCGGGCATAATCAGCTGGAGGTGGGGCGCCTAAAGAGCCCGTGATGGCACAAGCAACACTATCTAGCGTGGTGTTGTGTACGGTAAAACGGACCTCCAGGGGCTGCTGATGGGCCTCTGAATGCCACTGGGTAAGGTGTGCGAGAGCTAAAAGATGCGGGGGGAGCTCGGAGTGCGAATCAAAACTCATAGACTCTATTTTTGCACGCCTTGGCGGGTGGGGGAGATAAGGCGTGCGTGGCTGGTGGGTTGAGAATAATGGGGTGGGCAGATGATGGGGCGGCTGTATTAATTTTTGGGGAGCATATGCAAGAGTGCGTATGTTTTAAAAATACAGGTTCTGGCTAGTGTTAATAGGTATTTGGGGTGATCGGGTTTTCTCTGTGGCACTCAGGTCTAGACAGGCGAAAATTTCTTCCAGTTTTTTGTCGCCGCAGTACGGCCAGGGTGCTACCATGAAAAAGATTTTTATTACTTTTAGGGGAAATTAAAAACATGACTCACACACTGTCGCGCCGTAACGTGGTCAAGGGTGGCGCATGGGCCGCTCCTGTTGTTGTAGCCACTGCCGCCGTTCCTGCCTACGCAGCTTCTTTTACCTGCCCTGGCGTTGAGCCCTCTATCTCTCATGCTGTCGACTCATCTGGCAACAACGTCACCGTCACTGTCTCTTACAACTTTGCTGATGCAGCTAGCTACCAGCAGGTTATTGTAACCTCTGGCAGTGGCGACCCCATGACTCTGGCAGGTGCCGTTGGCGGCGCTACCTTGAACCAGACTGGTGATGTCCTGACGATTAACCACGATGGCTCTGCTTCACTGGCCTTTACCGTGACCATTACTATTCCGACAGATCAGGTTGATATTGCTACTGGTACTGAGGTTTCCTTTATCTATGCCATTAATGGTGACTGCACTACTTCTACCACCTACCTCATTCCTGCGGATGTTTCTGCTCAGACACCGCCTTCGGAAAATCCTGAGCGTCAGTAAGTAGGAATTCACTTTGCTTGTGTCGTTGGGCAAGCAGAGTATGAAAATCTTTCTCGAGTGGGCAGCCCATATGGGCTGCCCACTTTTGTCTTCTGACTTTGTTTCTTTACTGGCGGGGTCCTAGAGTTGCACTCAGCCCTGTCAGCAGGGCTGATAGACCGATGGTGAAGGCTTCGTCCTGGGGTGTCTCCCCCAGCGCCTCGTAGGCTTCCGCCATGGTGGGACGCTCGGCCGCATGATCACCGGGGTCGAAGATGTCCACCGGTGCATGTATATCCGTTGCTGCCCCCAGAAGAAAAGCCTCAATAGCCTCCACGGTCAGCAGTGCTTGTCGTGGGCTCATGCCAAAGTCTGTAAAGGCAGAAGTTACTCGCTCATACATGGCCAAGGTGGCAGGGGCTTTGCGTACCGGTGTCACCGCCAGTGTCATGACCACCGCCGGCGCTACCGAAAAAGCCTGCCGGTAAGACCGGGCCCACTGCTCTGTAGCCTCAAGCCAGAGTGCCCTAGCGCCTAGGGTGCTCACCCCTCCGCTGCGCACCCGCTCGGCAGCGTCCTGAAGTGCCTGCGTATCAATTCCCTGCGCCACCTGGTCTGAAATGGCAGCCAGTACCTCATCGCGTGAGGTTACATGGTTATACAGAGAGGATGGCGCCACCCCAAGTGCCCGCGCCAGCTTTGCCATGGTGAAATCACCTTCTGTAGCCATGAGCTTCTGGGCGGTTTCAGTGATCTTGTCCGAGGTAAGTAAGGACGCACTGGGGCGCCCGGCATTGCGCGGTGAGGTGGGAGCAGGGGTCATGCATATAACGGTAGCACTGCGCCTAGGGGTGGGATTGATAGGGGAGAAAAGTGCCCGGCTTATATATTTTCGTAAGGTACTTCACAGGTCTTAGGGTTCAAGCTACACTAAAACGAACAGTATTCGTTTAGTGTAGCTAGCGCTGCAGAAAGGCTGGGCACCATGGCTCCCCAGGAAATCACCCGCGATGTCGTCATTATCGGCGCAGGCCCCTCGGGCCTTACCGCTGCCTACCGCCTGCAGCAGGCTGGGCACTCCGTTGCCGTCCTCGAAGCCCGCCACCGTGTGGGTGGTCGCACCTGGAACGGCGACCTCGACGGCGCCTTTATTGAAATCGGCGGCCAGTGGGTCTCGCCCGACCAGACCGCCCTCAAAGCCCTGCTCAAAGAGCTCGGTCTCAAAACTTTCTCCCGCTATCGCGAGGGTGACTCCATCTATAAAACCCTAGATGGTCAGGTTAAACGCTACTCCGGCGACATCTTCCCTGTCGATGAGGGTACTAAGGCAGAAATGCTACGCCTGATTGACATGATGGACGAGATTGTCGCCGAAGTGGGGGCTGAAGCCCCCTGGGCCCACCCCCGTGCTAAAGAGCTTGACTCTGTGAGCTTCCGCGAATGGCTCAAGACCAAGACCGACAGCCAAGAGGCCCTCAACAATATCTCCCTCTTTATCGCCGGTGCCATGCTGACGAAGCCCTCCCACGCCTTCTCAGCCCTGCAGGCTATCCTCATGGCGGCCTCCGCGGGTTCTTTCTCCAACCTGGTGGACGAAAACTTCATTCTCGATCAGCGCGTGCTCGGTGGCATGCAGAAGGTCTCTCTCACCCTGGCTGAAAAAATTGGGGAAGAGAATGTTATCCTGGGCCACCCCGTACGTGTGCTGCGCTGGCAGGAGGAGGGGGATTACCCCGTCCTGGCCGAAGCTGAAGACTTCACCGAGGACGGCGTCGCCAACCCCGACGGGGCCGTGAAGGTTCGTGCCAAGTACGCCATCATGGCCGTCCCGCCCAACCTCTACTCCCGCGTCTCCTATGTACCTGCCCTGGATCGCCGCCAGCACCAGATGCACCAGCACCAGTCGCTGGGCCTGGTTATCAAGGTGCACGCTGTCTACGACCGCCCCTTCTGGCGCGAGAAGGGTCTGTCTGGCACCTCCTTCGCCTGTGACAACCTGGTGCAGGAAATCTACGACAACACCAACTACGATCCGGCTACTGGCCAGGAAGAAGAGCGCGGCACCCTGGTTGGCTTTGTCTCTGACGAAAAGGCTGACCGCATGTTCACTCTCTCAGCTGAGGAACGCAAGCGTGCCATCCTTGAATCCATGGCAGAGATGCTGGGTGAAGAGACCCTGAACCCCATCCGCTACTACGAATCCGACTGGGGAGCTGAAGAGTGGACTCGCGGCGCCTACGCCGCCAGCTTCGACCTGGGCGGCCTCTCTCGCTACGGTGCCTACCAGTCAGACCCTGTTGGCCCCATCCATTGGTCCTGCTCCGACCTGGCGGCTGAAGGCTACCAGCATGTTGACGGCGCGGTTCGTATGGGTGAAAAAACTGCCGCTATGATTAGCGAAAAACTCAAGGGATAAAACATGCGTTACGTTGTCGGCTATTCTCCCTCGTCCCGGGGGCGGGACGCGCTCAATCTGGCAGTTGCTCTCGCCTCATCGCTGGGTGCTGAGCTCGATGTGGTCTATGTGCTCAAGCAGCAAAACCCGCGCCTAGCTGCCCCGCGTTCTAACTTCGGAGCCATGCTTCAGGAGCAGGCTGTGGGGTGGCTTGAGGAGGCCCAGCAGTGGGTGCCCACCAGCCTCAAGGCTCGTTTCCACCTGCGACAGGCGGAGTCTACCGCAGCCGGGTTGATGGAGTTCGCTGGAGCTATTGGGGCTGGTGCCATCATTGTGGGTGGCGCTAAGACCGGTGGCTGGCTCTTCCACTCCATCGGCTCGGTAGGTAACGCCCTGCTGCACCGGGCTTCAGTACCTGTGATTCTTGCGCCCCACAACTACGATGCGGAAACCCATATCACCCAGATTGACTGTGCGGTTTCCCCCGATATCGACTCGATTGGCCTGGTGGAAGAAGCTGTGGCTACCTGCAACCGCACCGGCCTTGCGGTGCGCCTGGTGTCCCTCATCGAGGACGCCGCCGCTGATGGGGCTGCGGCCCGTGAAGCTGAGGAGGGCGTACGGGACCTGCTGGAGCAGTCCTCCCTGGCGCCCGAGCGTCCGGACCTCATCACCGTTGCTGTTGGGCACGGAGCTAGTGTGCCTGATGCAGTGGAGTCAGTGAACTGGTCTGCTGGGTCCGTGCTCATGGCCGGGTCGTCTAAGCTGGCCCAGCGCGGCGAGCTTTTCTTGAGCTCTAACACCGCCAAGATCCTCACTCGCCTGCCGATTCCGCTGGTGGTTGTTCCTCGTGATTATTCGCCAGGACGCCGCGGTTCGGCTCAGGAGCCCTGGACCGGCTCAATTCCCGTAGTGGGCCGCTAGATTCTCATAGGTGTGCGTGCGTCGCACTGCTCGATACCTACCCGCTGGGGGTGTTGAGCGGTGCGACGCATGTTTCGTTCTGGGCTGCTTCTCTGTAAAAACTTCGTTACGCACTTCACAAGAATCACTTAAGGTTGTAGTGTAACTAACTAAACGAATGGTGTTCGTTTTCTTGTTCTGCTTGCAACCTCTGAAGGTGATAGTGAAAAGGAGTCAGCGATGACCCAACCCCCAGCTACCTCGGGAGCCCACCCCCACGGCTCTGTCGACGTCAGTGCCGCCAACAAAAAAGGCCTCTCATCGGGCAACGTCACCCTGTTCTCATCCATCATCATCGGTATCTCCGTTGTAGCTCCCGCCTACTCCCTCTCAGGTGCCCTCGGCCCCGTCGCTGCCGAAGCCGGCATCTACATGCCCGCCATGTTCCTTATTGGCTTCATCCCCATGCTCCTGGTCGCCATCGGCTACCGCGAACTCAACGCCACCATGCCCGATGCAGGAACCACTTTCACCTGGACCACCAAAGCCTTTGGCCCCTACGTCGGCTGGATGGCCGGTTGGGCCCTGCTGGTTGCCACCATCCTGGTGCTCTCCAATCTGGCCGGTATTGCCGTCGATTTCTTCTACCTCTTCCTCTCCCAGGCCCTGGGTAACCCCGACATCGCAGACCTTGCCGCTAACAACCTGGTCAATATTGCAACCTTCCTCGCCTTCATGGCCTTCGGTTGCTACATCACCTACCGTGGCCTGGACGCCACCCAGAAACTCCAGACCGTCCTCATCATCTTCCAGCTGATCGTCCTGGCTCTCTTCTCTGCCGTAGCCCTCTACAAGGCCGCCACCGGCACCGGCTTTGCCAACCTCAGCTTCAGCTTCGAATGGTTCAACCCCTTCGGCATCGACTCCTTCTCAACCCTGGCAGCCTCTATGTCCCTGGTCTTCTTCCTCTACTGGGGCTGGGACGCCGTGCTCACCATGAACGAAGAAACCGAAGGTAAACACACCACCAGCGGCACCGCAGCCGTCGGCACCATCCTGACCATCGTCGTCCTCTACCTCTTCCTCTCCATCGGCACCCTCTCCTTCGCCGGTACCAGCGAGGACGGCCTCGGCCTGGGCAATCCCGACAATCAAGAAAATATTTTCGCCGCCCTCTCCGGCCCCGTCCTCGGTTCCCTGGGCATCCTCATGTCTATCGCCGTCATGGTCGCAGCGCTCGCCTCCCTGCAGTCCACCGCCGTCTCTCCTGCCCGCACCCTGCTGGCCATGGGCTACTACCGAGCCCTGGGCCCCAAGTTTGCCCGCCTGTCTCCCAAGTACCAGGCTCCCTCCTATGCCACCATCGCCTCCTGCCTGATTGCTAGTGTCTTCTACGTAGCCATGCGTTTTATCTCAACCTCGGTGCTTTGGGATACCATCGCCGCTCTCAGCCTCATGGTCTGCCTCTACTACGGGGTGACCGCCTTCGCCTGCGTCTGGTACTTCCGCAAGACCTCCCTCAAGAGCGGTGCCCGTAACCTCTTCAACCAGTTCATTTTGCCCCTCATCGGCGGCATGATTCTGGTGGTCTTCTTCGCCCAGACCTTCGTTGACTCCATGGATCCGGCCTACGGTTCCGGCTCAGAAATCGGCGGTATTGGCCTGGTCTTTATCCTCTCTCTGGTGCTCCTGGCTCTGGGATTTGCGGTCATGTTCTACCAGCGTTTCAAGCGTCCCGACTTCTTCGCAGGCAGGGTACCCATGGATGTTGAGCACATGCTTGACCTGCCCGAATAACCGCCCTGTCGGGCGCGGGCGTCCGCCCCGGGGCGTGTGAGACAGGCTACCTGCCTGGCGGGTAGGGGGCGTAAGATAAGCAGAAGGATGGGCCTGATGGTGTGCCCATCACACAGATAGTTCACGAAAGGTGCACACCGGCTATGACCGTAGATGTGAAAGAACTCCTAGCAAAGGTACCTACCGGCCTGCTCATCGGCGGCCAGTGGCGAGACGCCTCAAACGGCGAAACCTTCGACGTAGAAAACCCCGCCACCGGTGAAGTCATCGCCACCCTGGCCTCCGCCACCGAAGAAGACGCCCTCGCCGCCCTCGACGCAGCCTGCCAGGCAGAAAAAGAAGCAGGTGAGCACGGCTGGGCCGCCACACCCCCGCGTGAACGCGCAGAAATCCTGCGCCGCGCCTTCGAACTCGTCACCGAACGGGCCGAAGAGTTCGCCACCCTCATGACCTTAGAGATGGGCAAGCCCTACGCCGAAGCCCTCGGTGAGGTCAAGTACGGCGCTGAGTTCCTGCGCTGGTTCGCCGAAGAAACCCCCCGCCACTACGGCCGCTCCCTCGACATGCCCGAGGGCACCCTGCGCATGATCACCCGCCGCAAGCCCGTCGGCCCCTGCCTGCTGATTACCCCCTGGAACTTCCCCCTGGCCATGGGTACCCGCAAGGTCGCCCCCGCCATCGCAGCAGGCTGCACCATGGTGCTCAAGCCCGCCCGCCTGACCCCGCTCACCAGCCAGTACTTCGCCCAGACCATGCTCGACGCTGGCCTGCCCGCCGGCGTCCTCAATGTCGTCTCCTCCAAGTCGGCAGCAGCTATCTCCGAGCCCATCATGAGCGATTCTCGCCTGCGCAAGGTCTCCTTTACCGGCTCCACCCCCGTCGGCAAGGACCTGCTCAAAAAGGCTGCCGATAACGTGCTGCGCACCTCCATGGAACTCGGCGGCAACGCCCCCTTCCTGGTCTTCGAGGACGCCGACCTCGACCAGGCTGTCGCCGGAGCCATGGCCGCCAAAATGCGCAACATCGGCGAAGCCTGCACCGCCGCCAACCGCTTCATCGTGCACGAATCCCTAGCCGAAGAGTTCTCCCGGAAGTTCGCCGAAAAAATGGGCGAACTTAAGGTCGGCAACGGCCTGGACGAAGGCGTTACCTGCGGCCCCCTCGTCGAAAAGAAAGCCCAGGACTCCATGGTTGCCCTCGTCGAGGACGCCGTCGCCAAGGGTGCCCGCGTACTCACCGGCGGCGAAAAGGGCGAGGGTGCAGGCTACTTCTTCAAGCCCACCGTGCTCGTTGACGTACCCCTCGACGCCCGCGTCGCCCGCGAAGAAATCTTCGGCCCTATCGCCCCCATCTTCACCTTCAAGGATGAATACGAGGCCTACGAACTAGCCAACGACACCGAATACGGCCTGGCCTCCTACGTCTACACCGAATCCATCAACCGCCTCTACCGCGCCAGCGACCATCTAGAGTTCGGCATCATGGGCTTCAACGCTGGTGTGGTATCCAACGCGGCTGCCCCCTTCGGTGGTGTCAAGCAGTCCGGCATGGGCCGCGAAGGCGCAGCCGAAGGCATCGACGAGTACTCCTCCATCCAGTACATCGGCATCCGCGACCCCTACGCCAACTAAAACCCCAAACCCCGCGGACGCCCGCCCCGGCACCGTCACCCCAGCACGGGCGTCCGCACCCCTCACCTTTTTGTAGTTACAAGAAAATCCATCACTAAGGAACCTCCACCATGGCTGAGATTGCCTACCGCCTACCCCAGCAGATCACCCTCACCGGCACCGTCCCCGGCCCCAAATCCACCGAACTAGCTGCCCGCCGCGCCGCCAACGTGCCCGCCGGTGTAGCCTCCACCCTGCCCGTCTACGCAGCGGACGCCGACGGCGGCGTCATCGTCGACGTCGACGGCAACTCCTTCGCCGACCTGGGCTCCGGCATCGCCGTCACCTCCGTCGGCGCCTCCGCCCCCAAAGTCGTAGATGCCGTGCGCGAAGCCGCCACCCACTTCACCCACACCTGCTTCATGGTCACCCCCTACGAGGGCTACGTAGCCGTCGCCGAAAAGCTCAACCAGCTCACTCCCGGCGACTTCGACAAGCGCACCGTGCTCTTCAACTCCGGCGCCGAAGCCGTAGAAAATGCCGTCAAAATCGCCCGCGCAGCCACCGGCCGCAACGCCGTCGTCGTCTTTGACCACGCCTACCACGGCCGCACCAACCTCACCATGGCCCTCACCGCCAAGGCCGCCCCCTACAAGAAGGGCTTCGGCCCCTTCGCCCCCGAGGTCTACCGCGCCCCCATGAGCTACCCCTACCGCGACGGTGACCTGGGCGGCAAGGAAGCAGCCGCCCGCGTCATCGACATGATCGAAAAGCAGATCGGCTCCGAATACGTCGCCGCAATCCTCATCGAACCCATCCAAGGCGAAGGCGGCTTCATCGTCCCCGCCGAAGGCTTCCTGCCCGAGCTCGTCACCTGGGCCCGCGAAAAGGGTATCGTCTTCATCGCGGACGAAGTCCAGGCAGGCTTCTGCCGCACCGGCAGCTGGTTCGCCTCCGACCACGAAGGCATCGAACCCGACCTCATCACCACCGCCAAGGGCATCGCCGGCGGCATGCCCCTCTCCGCCGTCACCGGCCGCGCCGAACTCTTCGACAAGGTCCAGCCCGGCGGCCTCGGCGGCACCTACGGCGGCAACCCCGTCGCCTGCGCCGCAGCCCTAGCCACCATCGAAACCATGGAAGAGTGGGACCTCAACGCCCGCGCCGCCCGTATCGAAGAGATCGCCCGCGAAAAGCTCGGCCCCCTGGTTGAAGAACTCGACATCATCGGCGAAATCCGCGGCCGCGGCGCCATGTTCGCCGTCGAATTCGTAGCAGACTCCGACTCCAAGGAACCCCACGCCACCGCCGCCAAAGACATCGCAGCAGCCTGTGCCGAACGCGGCGTCCTGATTCTCACCTGCGGGACCTACGGCAACGTCGTGCGCCTGCTGCCCCCGCTGACCATCAGCGAAGAACTCCTGGGCCAGGCCCTGGATATCTTCATCGAGGGCATCCGCTCAGTTACTGCCTAGCTCTTTGCTGGTTGTAGGCGTTCATCGCTAGGCGGTGAGCGCCTTTTTGTTTGGATTAGTGCCAGTGAGATTCATGTTTTAAGGTGTCTTGGAACTAGAATTTAGTTGGGTGACGCTAAACTATACAAGCAAGTGTCTAATTCGTGTATTTAACTATTTTTTGAGGTAGGTATATATTAAATGGTTAATAAAAAAGTTCAGTCTGTTGAGCCAAATGTTGCCGATAAGGTTAATGGTTGGCTAAAAGATTATGCAGTTGATTATAAATTGGAACAACAGCGGTTTGAAAACAGTGAGCTTGACGAAGCGCTCAGTGAATATGAATCCAAGGGTGGAGGTAAGGGAGGGAATCGACCTGACGTAAAAATTTTAAAAAATAATAGATGGCCGATCCTTATCGAGTATAAAGGATATAAAGGAAAACTTGAAAAACTGGATCCTTCTGGAAAAATTGAAAACCTAACACCAAAAAACGAGCCTCATTATAAGAATATTAAAGATTATGCTGTGAACGGCGCTGTCCACTATGCTAACGCAATCCTGCATTACACAACCTATGAAGACGTCATAGCAATTGGTGTCACTGGCTATAAAGATTCCAGTGGAGAGCTGCAGCTTGAAATTGGTGTCTACTTAGTTTCGAAGAAGAACCTGGGCGCTGGCCAAGAAATTGATAAATACTCAGACCTTTCATTTCTAGCTGATGAAAACTTTGATGATTTCATTCAGAAGGTAAAAGAACTGCAGCTTAGCCAGGATGAAATTGACCGCATCAAACAGGCGCGCGAAAATGAAATCGAAACTAGTCTGGTTCGCCTGAATAATGATATCTATCAAAATGAAAAAGGTATTTCTGAGAATGATAGGGTTTATCTGGTTGCAGCTTCTATTATTGCTACCCTTGGTGTTCCTGGAAAAGTTGAGCCCCTTGAGAAGTCAGACCTGAAATCTTCATCAGAAAAGCGCTATAGGGACGGCGATATCATCCTAGGTAAGATTAAAAATTTTCTCGATGCTAAAGATATCCCTGAAAGTAAGCGCGACCTTATTTCTCGGACCCTTGAAAATACTCTGACATCTGAGAAAATTAATGCTGTTCATAATGGAGAAACTCAGCTTAAGAGAATCTTCTCAAAAATATACGATGATCTTGGTATTTATTACAAGATTGGTCTTAGCACTGATTTTACTGGCAAGCTCTTTAATGAGATGTATAGTTGGCTGGGTTTCACCCAAGATAAACTTAATGATGTTGTGCTTACCCCATCTTATGTTGCAACCCTTCTCTCAAGACTAGCTAGGGTTGATAAAGATAGTTATGTTTGGGACTTTGCAACGGGGTCTGCTGGTCTACTAGTGGCTGCCATGAATGAGATGATTGATGATGCACATAAGAAAATCAAATCTCCTGCTGAGTTGCATCAAAAGATCGCGCACATCAAAGCAGAACAGCTTTTAGGCCTAGAAATTCTCGATAACATCTACATGCTGGCTGTCCTTAACATGATTATGATGGGTGACGGCAGCTCAAAGCTACTTAACCAGGATTCGCTTTCCTTTGAAGGTAAATACGGAGACAGTGGAGATACCTTCGCTGCGACAGCTTTTGTGCTCAACCCTCCATATTCGGCAGAGGGGAATGGCATGATTTTTGTGAAGAACGCTTTGAACCTTATGCAGAAGGGTTATGCTGCAGTGATTGTTCAAAGTTCGGCTGGTTCTGGCAAAGCTAAGAATATCAACACAGCGATTCTTGAAAAGCACTCTCTTTTAGCAAGCATTAAAATGCCAATTGATCTCTTCTTGGGTAAGTCGAGCGTGCAGACCCATATTTATGTATTTAAAGTGGGTGAAGCCCATCAGGCAGAAGATACTGTGCGCTTTATTAATTTTTCGGATGATGGCTATACACGGGCCAACCGCCGTAAATCCCGTAGCAACGTGAACCTTCGCGATACTAATAATGCCAAGGGGCGCTACCAAGAAGTTGTTGACCTAGTGCGTTATGGTAGAAAGAAGCTTAAACTTCTATCAACTCAGGATTTCTACGAGGGAACAATTGATCCCTTGAGCGGGGCGGATTGGAACCAGCTAGTTCCTGCTGACGTTAGACCTAATCTCACGGATTTTAAAAAGACAGTCGGTGATTACCTCGCTTGGGAAGTCGGTAATATACTAAGTAAAAATAATACTCGTGAAGAAAAATTTGATGAAGTGGATAAATTACTTAAGAAAAAGCTTCATTCTGTTGAGTGGAAGGAATTTTTTGTAAGGGACTTATTCAGTATTGAAACTTCGAAAAAGCGTATAAATGCTAATACTGTTAAAGTTAATGAATCTGAGGGCCACCCTTATATCGTTAGGACTTCTTTGAATAATGGCAGGAAAGGCTTTATTGAATACGATGAGGATTTCTTAAATCCCGGTAATACAATATCATTTGGTCAGGATACTGCAACAATATTTTACCAAAAAGACCCTTATTTTACTGGCGATAAAATCAAAATACTTATTCCTAAGTTTAACGAATTTGGTGCTGAAAATGCCCAGTTCTTTATTGCTGCACTTAATCGTTCATTCCAGCTTTTTGAGTGGGGTAGCTCAAGATTTAGTGTTGAGACTTTAGAGAATCAAAAGGTATTTTTGCCCTGCAGGGATTCAGAAATTGACTTTGACTTTATGGTAGAATATATTGCAGAGCTCGAGGCTGAAAAAATTGCAGAGCTCGAGGCTTATGTTATTGCTGCTGGTCTAAATTAGATTTTTGCTATGCGATTCTACAAAATATTAGCTGTCAAAATCTTGGCTGATAAATAGTGTGGGGCGCCGGTTCTGCTCAGTTCCAGGAACAGCGGATTTATGTTTCTGCTCCTGTTTGGGCACCGGCGTCCTAGTATTTTCAAGACCTCTCAATATCACGACAAAACCTTAAAACCCAGTAAACTTAGATGGTGATTGAACGTGTGACGGCTGCATCCTTTCCGTCATCACCTAACAAGGGAACTAAACCCATGAGCTACCGACTTGAAGACCCCACCACCGGTGAGGTGCTCGAAACCTTCGACACCCTCACCGACGAGCAGGCTACCGCGGCAGTAGACCGCGCCCACGCCGCCTACCTGACCTGGCGCACCACCAGCGTTGAAGAACGCGCCGCCATCGTGAATCGGATTGCTGAACTCTTTGAAGAACGCAAGCAGGAACTAGCCGAAATCATCTCTCAGGAAATGGGTAAGCCCATCTCAGAGGGCATTGAAGAAGCTGAGTTCTCCTCCGCTATCTTCGCCCACTACGCCGGGATTGCTGCAGACCACCTCAAGGACGAGCCCATCCCCTCCTCCGCTGAGAACTCCGAGGCCTACATCCAGCGCAAGCCCCTGGGCGCCCTGCTGGGTATCATGCCCTGGAACTTCCCCTACTACCAGGTTGCCCGCTTCGCCGCCCCCAACCTCATGCTGGGCAACACTATTGTGCTCAAGCACGCCGAAATCTGCCCCAAGTCCGCGCTCGCCATTGCCGAGATCATGAAGGACGCCGGGGTCCCCGAGGGTGCCTACGAGGCAGTTTTCGCTAGCCACGACCAGATTGAGGCCATGATCGGCCACCGCCACATCCAGGGGGTCTCCCTGACCGGCTCCGAACGCGCCGGTGCCATTGTGGCAGGTATCGCCGGGCGCAACCTCAAGAAGGCTGTGCTGGAACTGGGCGGCTCTGACCCCTACATCGTGCTCGATACCGACAACGTCGCTGAAGCTGCTGCCACCGCCTGGGGTTTCCGTATGTACAACACCGGCCAGGCCTGTAACTCCAACAAGCGCATGATCGTCATGGCTGATATTTACGACGAGTTTGTAGCTGAGTTGGTCAAGCTGGCCGAAGCCATGAAGCCGGGCAAGCCCGCCGAAGCAGGCGAAACCACCTACATGGCCCTCTCCTCCCGCTCGGCAGCCGAAGGCCTCAAGAAGCAGCTTGACGAGGCCGTTGCCGCCGGTGCCACCCTGCGCGTCGGTGGGCAGCTGCTGGACGATAAGAGCGCCTACCTCTCCCCGGCCGTCCTCACCGATGTGCCCGTCGGCTCCGAGGTCTACTACCAGGAGCTCTTCGGCCCCGTCGCCACCGTCTACCGGGTCGAGAGCGACGAGGAAGCCATCGAGCTGGCTAACAACACCCAGTACGGCCTGGGTGGCGCCGTCTTCTCCCAGGACGAGGCCCGCGCCCGCCGCCTGGCCCAGCAGATTGATGCCGGCATGGTCAACGTCAACACCCCCGCCGGCGAAGGCGCCGAAATCCCCTTCGGTGGTGTCAAGAATTCCGGCTACGGCCGCGAACTCGGCCCCTACGGCATGGACGAATTCGTCAACAAGCGCCTCTACTTCGTACAAAAGTAGCGCCGTACAATAAACATACGTTGCAAGGACGCAGCCGCCCGCCACCCTGCCCCCGGCAGAGTAGGCGGGCGGCGGCGTCCTTAAAAATTCCCAGCGCACCC
This sequence comes from Rothia sp. L_38, assembly GCF_050689125.1. Taxonomy (NCBI): domain Bacteria; kingdom Bacillati; phylum Actinomycetota; class Actinomycetes; order Micrococcales; family Micrococcaceae; genus Rothia; species Rothia sp. L_38. The sequence goes on from NZ_JBOEQD010000006.1 coordinate 111,323, forward strand.
AGCGCGCACCCCTAGGAAAACACATGACACAACCCCACTCACCCTACGACGACGCGGTCTCGCCCGAGACCTCCGTCGGCATGCGAGTCAACCAGCACACCGCCCCACCCATCGCCGGGGACGCCACCGTGCGCAAACTCCGCCCCCGCCACGTCACCATGATTACCCTCGGCGGCATTATCGGTGCCTCCCTCTTCGTGGGCTCCGGTAACGTGATTCGCTCCGTCGGCCCCGCCGCCCTCATCTCCTACCTCATCGGCGGCCTGCTGGTCTTCCTCGCCATGCGCATGCTGGGCGAAATGGCTGCTGCCCGGCCCGCCATCGGCTCCTTCATGGAATACGCCCGCGTAGGCCTGGGCAACTGGGCCGCCTACCTGGTCGGCTGGCTCTACTGGTACTTCTGGGTCGGCGTGCTCGCCTATGAGGCGGTACTCGGCGGTGAAACCATCGCGGGCTGGTTCCCCGGCGTGCCCGCCTGGGCCGCCTCCCTCGTCCTTCTCGCCATCTTTGTGGGCACCAACCTCATCTCTGTGCGCACCTTCGGTGAAGTCGAATTCTGGCTGGCCTCCATCAAGGTAATTGCCATCGTGGTCTTCTTGGCCGCCGGCCTGCTCTTCGCCCTTGGCCTGTGGCCCGACTCCACCAACACCGTCAACTACCTGTGGAGCCACGGCGGCTTCGCCCCCAACGGTTACGGCATCGCGCTCACCGGCGTCGCCCTGGTCATCTTCTCCTACTTCGGTACCGAAATTGCCGTCATGGCAGCGGCCGAATCGGAAGACCCTGCCAAGGGTATCCGCCAGGCATCCTCGACTGTTATCTGGCGCATCCTGCTCTTCTTCGTCGGCGCTATCGCCGTGATTTGTATGGTGATTCCCTGGGACGAACTACCCGAACCCACCAACGTGTCGGTCGCTCCTTTCACCCTGGTTTTCGAGCGCCTGGGCGTGCCCGGGGCCTCGGTCATTATGCAGCTGGTTATCTTCACCGCCGTTATCTCGGTGCTGAACTCCGGCCTGTACTCTGCCTCCCGCATGGCAGCAGCCCTCTCCCAGCAGGGCTTCGGCCCCGACCTGCTCGCTAAGAAGTCCCGCCGCGGCGTGCCCGTCTACGCCCTACTGGCATCCACCGTCGGCGGCGTCATTGCCTCCATCGTGAACTTTGCCGCCCCCAACTCGGGTATCTTCGAGTTCATCATGAACTCAGCGGGCCTGGTCGCCCTCTTCGTCTACGTCTTTATCGCCCTGACCCAGTGGAACATGCGCCGCAAGATGACCCCCGAAGAAGTTGCCGGGCTCAAGCTCAAGATGTGGCTCTTCCCCTGGCTCAACATCGTGCTCATCGTGGGTATTCTCTTCGTGCTGATCGTGATGCTGGGCAGCGAGTCGGGCCGCACCCAGGTCTACACCTCGCTCATTGTCACCGTAGCCATGCTGGCCCTGTGGCCCCTGGCCCGTAAGAAGGTGGCGGCGAAGAGCTAGGCCGCCTTTGCAAGGTATTCCCAACCCCACGCCCTGTCACGAAACTGCGCGGACGCCCGCCGCAGCTCGTGGCAGGGTGTGGGGTTGGGGGTTTTTAGGAATTGGCGCGGGTGAGCGCGGCGGCGACGTCGGCCAGCAGGGCGGGCACGTCGTCCTTATCCATCATGACCTCCAGGAAAACCAGCTTGTCGCGCGTGGCCTGGGTCAGGGCGGTTGCCTCCAACAGCTCGGCGGCGGTGGTCACGCGCAGCATGAGCACATCGTCCTCGGTTGCCCCCAGGGCCGCCGGGACCAGCTGCCAGTTGTAGCGGCGGATGTCGTTGTAGGGCTGGGTGGCCCCGTGAATGGCACGCTCTACCGTATAGCCGTCATTGTTAATGAGCACCACCACCGGGTTAATTTTCTGCTCCAGCATGGTGCCGATTTCCTGGAAGGTCAGCTGGGCTGAGCCGTCGCCAATGAGCAGGACGCCGCGTGCGCCCCGGTCGGCAATGGCGGCCCCCAGCATGGCAGGCAGGGTATAGCCAATGGAACCCCACAGGGGCTGGCCGATGAACATGGAGTTCTCAGGGAAGCGGCGGGAGGCCATGCCGAAGAAAGAGGTGCCCTGGTCGGCCACCACAATGTTGCCCGGTGACAGTTCGCGGGAGAGCAGGGACCAGAGGACGTCCTGGGTCAGCGGGGCGGTCATGTCAATGTCTTCGTGGGTTTCTTCATCCCAGGGCAGCAGCTCCTTGGGGGTTGCGCCGACCTCGCGGGCGACCTCCCGCACAATATCCAGGGCGGTATCGAGTGTGAGCGGGGCGTAGGTCTTCCTGCCAATCTTGGCGGTCTGGGCACCCAAGAAGACCGTGTTTTCGGGGAGGTTCTGGGAGAAACCTGCGGTGGTGGTGTCGGTGAAGGTCACGCCTGCACAAATTAGGGCTTCTGCCTGCTCCACGGCGTCCTTGGTGCGGGCAGACGACACCACCCCGGCGTAAATACCAGCAAAAGCCGGCTTGGACTCGTCCACCAGGGTCTTGCCCCACATCAGGGTGGCGTAGGGCAGGCCGGTTGCCGCCAGCATCTCGGTCAGGTTAGCCTGCGCACCCATGCGGTGAACCAAAAGGTCAGCAAGCACCGTGGTCTGCTTGCCCGCCAGCACTTCAGCCAGGTCAGCGCGGAAGGCTTCAACAGCACCGGGGGACGAGAGGGCCTTGGGCACCTCCAGCGGGCCGCTCGGCGGGGCCACCTCAACCCGGGCAACGTCGGTTGCCAGCAGAATGTAGCCGGGGCGCTTCTGAATCATCATCTCGCGCAGCACGCGGTCAATTTCGGCGGTAGCGGTGGCGTGCTCAAGGTTAGCAACCGCGCAGGACACCTCAGAGGCCATACGAATAAAGTGGGTGAAATCGCCATCACCCAGGGTGTGGTGCATGGTCAGGTGGGCGGCCTGGGCGTCCTTCGACGGAGCACCCACGATATGCAGGACGGGCACGTGCTCGGCGTAGGAGCCGGCCGTTGCGTTAATAGCTGAAAGCTCACCCACACCGTAGGTGGTCACCAGGGCGCCGATACCGCCTACGCGGGCGTAGCCGTCCGCCGCGTACCCGGCGTTGAGCTCATTCGCGTTGCCTACCCAGGTCAGCTGCTCGTGCGCAATCACATGGTCGAGGAACTGCAGGTTAAAGTCACCGGGCACACCGAAAATATCGGTGGCGCCCAGGGAAACAAGGCGGTCAAGCAGGTAGTCGCTGACGGTGTAGGTCATGGGTGGTGTCCTTATAAATCTAAGAAGAGGAGCAAGGGGTCTTTTGCATGAGATACCTGCGGGGTGTTGCCGGTATCACTTCTATAAGAATGTTAGCGGTGAATGGCTCTATGCCCTTATGTTTTGGGCGGCAAGAGTGCTAGGTTGAAGGTTTTTTACAAAAGCTCCCAGTATTGCTTTCGTGCCTTCATGGAGTGAATGACAAGTTCATTCCCGCTATCAAAGATAAGAACAACAAGCTCAAGAAGTCTGCCGTTAGTGTCGAACCCCAGGCGCAACTCCCTCCAGGGGTTCTCTTCGTCTAGGGCCTCTGAGAAGACGTACGTTTGGGTAGCTGCCAGGGTATCTTCTGTTGGTATTCCATGTTTGAGAGCGGAGTGGTGAACTGAAATCATGCATCAACCCAGGCCTGGACAGCGGCGCGGATAGCTTCTGAACGGTTAAGATGCTCAACCTCAGCTTTATGTAAGAGGGCTGCAAGGAGTTCCTCCTCCATGCGGACGGGAATGACCGATGCAGGAGCGCTCCCAAGGCTTGGGCGGCCACGTTTCTTAAATTTTTCTACTGCGTAGCCTGCTTTAGCTTCGTCAGCCCAGGCTTGAATCTGCTCTTCTGTTACCGGGGTGCCGTTGATAGTTTCCATAGCAATATCGTAATACGAAAATGTGCGCGAGAGTATAGTGGGTTTTATGACACAGCCAGACATTCTCGGTGCCCCCTACACTGCCGAAACCATCGACCTAGGCCACGACGCAGAAGGCCCCATCGTTGCCACCCTCGTCCACCGACCCGCAGATACTGGCGGGGCGGACGCAGCTCCCCACCTCCCGGCGTCCGCGCAGGGGCAAGACTGGGCGGCACAGCCCGCCGTGCTCTACCTGCACGGCTTTGTGGACTACTTCTTCCAGAAGGACCTCGGCGACTGGTGGGCAGCCCGCGGCCACGACTTCTACGCCCTTGACCTGCGCAAATACGGGCGCTCCCTGCTGCCGGGGCAGACCCCCTTCTACACCGAAAACCTCGACGACTACTTCGAAGACCTCACCGCCGCCTGGCAGCTCATCACCGGCCGCGACCGGCACCAGCAGGTTATTCTCATGGCCCACTCCACCGGCGGCCTTATCGCCTCCCTCTGGGCCAGCCGAACCGCCCCGCCCGAGCTGGCTGCCGTCGTCCTCAACTCACCCTGGCTCGACCACTTCAACAACCCGCTTGAGCGCGCCCTCATGACCGGGTCGGTGGCGGCGCTCGCGCGCTTCAAACCGCGCGCCATCGTGCAGAAGGAGCAGGAGGACGCCTACGCCCGCTCCCTGCACGCTGAGCACGCAGGCACCTGGCAGTTCAACACCGACTGGAAGACCCTCAACTTCCCACCCGTCTACGCGGGCTGGCTGGCGGCTGTGCGCCGGGCCCACCGGCAGCTACAGCGCGGCCTCGATATCCAGGCCCCTGTGCTCCTGCTAACCTCGGCCCGCTCCGGCAAACTCACAAACCCCACCGACCGCCACGACTTCGACGCCGTGCTCAACGTGCAGGGAATCCGCCGCTGGGGTCTGGGGCTGGGTAGGGACGTCACCAGCCGCGTCATCGACGGCGGAACCCATGACCTCGTCCTCTCGCCCGACCCCGCCCGCACCGCCACCTACCGGGCTATCGGCGAGTTCATCGACCGCCTCTAGGTAGCCCAGCCTGGCCTCACCTGGCGGTTAAGCGGGGGAGCAGGCAAGCTCACTCTAGACTTGCTGGAAGAAAGCTGGGGGACTCTCTACGCTTAGACCTATGACGAACCAACCGAACGAAGCAGCCCCCGCAGCTGCAGCCCCTCACTCCCACACCGGTGAAGCCCACGACATGGGCGGTGCCTACCATGAAAAACTTAACCGCCTGCGTGCAGCCGTTCTGGGTGCTAACGACGGCATTGTCTCAGTAGCCGCCACCGTAGTGGGTGTTGCCGGTGCTACCGCTAGCACCTCAGCTATCGGTGTGGCTGCTGCCGCCGCTGTGGTTGGTGGCGCGATTTCAATGGCTCTGGGCGAGTACGTGTCGGTCTCGTCCCAGGTAGATAGCCAGGAAGCCCTGATTGCCAAGGAAAAGGCTGAGCTGCGCGACATGCCTGAGTACGAGCTCAACGAGCTGACCGAGACCCTTGAAGAGCACGGCATTTCACCCGAAACTGCCCGCAAGGCGGCTATCGAGATGACCGAGAAGAACGCCCTCAAGACCCACCTGCACTTTGAGCTGGGTATCGACGATGAGGACATCCCCTCACCCTGGTCTGCTGCCTTCGCTTCGGCCGGTTCCTTCCTGGTGGGTGCCCTGCTCCCGACCCTGCTGATTCTGCTCTTCCCCGAGTCGATTCGTATTCCGGTGACCTTCGCCGGCGTGCTCGTTGCCCTGGCAATCACCGGTACCCTGGGCGCTAAGTGGGGCGGCTCCCCGCACTACGGCAAGGCCGCTGTGCGCGTGGTAGTCGGCGGTGCCCTGGCCCTGGCCGTCACCTTCGGCGTGGGCTCCCTGCTGGGTGCAACCGGCGTGGTCTAAAACTTCGAGATCGGCCCCTGATTCTTTGAACCGGGGCGGACGCCACCAGGCGGGTCTGCATGAGCAGACCCGCCTGTGTGCTTCCCGGGGGCTTGATAAAAGTTAGGCTGCCGTGCCGGGGTGCAGGCTGACGACCTCCCAGCTGAAGGCGGGGGCGTCGTCCTTACCGCAGGACGCCGGGCGCGGCGGCAGCTCAGTGCGGCGGGCAGTTGCCACCCAGGAGCGGCCGTCGCGGTGGGTGACGCGGGCGGTGTGCAGATCAGGTTCAGTGGCGGTCACTTCATCGGGGGTCAGGTCACCGGGGCCGGGGTGCTCGCCGGCATCGGCTAGGAGGGTGCGGATGGCCACCTCGGCTACTTGCTCGATGGGGGAGTGGGAGGAGCGGCCGCGCAGACCCTCCAGGGCTACCTGCCCTTTTTGGGCCTCCTGGGCCAGGGTGAGGGCCTGCTCGAAGTTCAGTCGCCCGTAGGTGTAGCCGGTGGGCAGGCTGATAGCGACCGGGGCGAAACGGTGCCCGCCGGTGTGGGAGCACTCCCAGACGCTGCCGTCCGCGAGTTGTTCGGATACAAAGGACGCAATGGGTCGGCCCCGTACCGCGCAGCAGCGGTCGCGCTTAGAGTGAGTGCAGACAAGGGTGAGTGTTTCACGTGAAACAACCGCACCGGGTATATTTCCGGGGGTTTCGAGGGGGAGGGAGAGTAAATCCTCCGCGCCTGTTACCTCAAACGAGTAGAGCCGGGCGGGTGAAAAATCCCTACCCCCGGTAACCGCAAGGAAGGCGCGGCGGCGGGCGCCGGCGTCCTTAACCTTCTGCCCCTCACGCCCGGACTGTCGAATCAGCAGCAGGCGGGCACCCACCTGCGCCATCTTTTCTTTAAGAGCGGCTGAGAGGTCTGCCCCAAAGACAGTTCCATCGAGAATATCGCGGCCCCAGCCGCCGGGGTGCTCCAGCAGAACCCAGAGTGTCTCGCGGGCAGCGGTACCCGGCAGGTTCTCATCAGTCATCAGGGAGCAGGAATCGGCAGGAATAGCGGGTGTGGTAGGGCTAGTCATGGGCATAAGTGTACGCCAGCGCGGGCTTTAAGGGGCATCGAGCGTGCGTCATATCGCCGAGAGTGCGCACGGCTGCTGCACGCTCAGCGATATGACGCACGCTCGCGCGGGATCGGGGCTGCCGGAAAAGTATTGCTTACTTTATAGAATATATATTCGTACAATATTCGAAACTTTATACTATATTTAAGGTATGAAAGCCGTTATCGTAGGCCAGCTACAACCCGGGGCGCCCTGGCCTCTTCCCACCAGCCCCATCAGAGTCCCTGCGGGTTTCCCGTCGCCTGCCCAGGATTATTCAGCCACCCATATCGACCTCAACGAGGTGCTCATCGCTGACCGTAATTCCACCTATATTTTGAGAGTAAGCGGCTCCTCGATGATTGACGCGGGGATTGCAGACGGTGACGAAATTATCGTCGACCGTTCCCGTCGACCGGTTGAGGGGTCGGTTGTGGTGGCTGCTATCGACGGTGAATTTACCGTCAAGCGTTTCCACATTGATCGCCACGGCGCTGGGTGGCTTTTGCCCGAAAACCCCGCCTACCCTCCCATCCCTATCCCTGCCGAATCGGAGTTTATGATTTTTGGGGTGGTCACCCGCTGTCTTCACAGGGTGTAGATATGACCAAGCAACAGGTTGTGCACGTTGATATTAACTCCTGCTATGTTTCCTGCGAGCGTATCTTTGACCCCTCGCTCATAGGGCGCCCGGTGGTGGTGCTTTCAAACAATGACGGCTGTGTGGTCGCCCTTTCTGCAGAAGCGAAGGCTTTGGGGTATACCATGGGCATGCCCTGGTTTCAGATAGAGCACAGGGCTCGCGCGCAGGGGGTTATTGCCCGATCTTCCAACTACGAGCTTTACGGCGAAATTTCTGCCCGGGTGATGCGGGTACTCGCTTCACAGGCGGCCGAATTTGAGCAGTACTCCATCGACGAGGCTTTCCTGACTGTGCCGATTGAGCCCGCTGCTGCCCGTACCTATGCCCGAAGCATCAAAGACCAACTGCTACGCGGCGTGGGGGTGCCAGTCTGCGTGGGGGTTGCCCCTACAAAAACCCTCGCCAAACTCGCCAATAAAACCGCCAAAAAGATTCCCGCCTTGGCGGGGGTGTGCGTGTGGGGTTGTTTGCCTAATGAACGTAAGGATGCCCTGCTGGCGGCTTTGCCGGTATCTGAGGTGTGGGGAGTGGGGCGGCGAACTACGCAGAAACTTACGGCTCTAGGTATTACCTCGATTGCCGATTTGGCGGCAGCGCGACCCGACATGATTCGAAAAAAGTTCTCGGTGGTTCTGATGCGCACAGTTTTGGAATTACAAGAAATTCCGGCGTGCGAGCTGGAAGAGCAGCGCCGCTTTAAAGACCAGCTCATCTACTCGAGGGCCTTCTCCCGACCCGTATCTGACGCAGATTCTTTACGCCAGGTACTCAGTATTTACGCACAGAAAGCTGCTGCTCGGTTGGCCCGCCACGGCCAACTAGCCGGCCTACTCACCGCCTTCTGTGGAACCGCCGTTTTCAGCTCTGGGCAGCAGCATCACCCCGCCCTACAGGTGCGCCTGCCGGGGTATACGTCCGACCCGGTCATCTTGACCCGGGCTGCTCATCAGCTCCTGAAACACGTTGACTTCTCAACTGTCGCCTATGCCAGAGCGGGTGTCATGCTGACGGATTTGCACCCTACCGGTGGGCAGGAACCCCTCTGGGGTATGGAATACCGTCACGAATCCCGAGATATCGCGGGTCTGCTCGCTCAGGTGCAGGAGCGGTGCGGTGAGGGCTCGGTGGGGCTGGGGTATGCGGGCTTAGCTCGTCCGCCGGAATGGCAGATGAAACGCGAGATGCTCTCGCCCAGGGCAACCACCCACTGGGACGAGCTGGTGAAAGTGCGGGTGGGGGAAGGTCTTGAATGGTCTAGTAGGGCTATAGGTTCAATGTAATCCTAAAGTAGAGGCAGGCCTGATATAAAATAATTTCTTCTTTTTAATATGAATAATATGGCTTTGACAAGTGAAAATTATAGAAAAACATTAAATGATAGAAAGACGTTGGTAAAATACTCTTATGAAACCTATTGGTCTTCCCTCCTTCTCCTTTGATTCACCATTCGCAGAACATGTGGTGCGGTTAGAACGTGCTAGGAGCGCGCTAAAGGTGACCCAGGGGAATCTCGATGAGCCTATTTTGTATGAGCTTAGGACTCTTTTTCAGTACCTCACAAGTATGATGTCCGCACGTATAGAGGGTAACCGCACCACCGTTGTTGATGCTCTGAACAAAAAAGTACAGGGGGAAGAAGGAAACGATGGGTTGCAGGAAATTCTTAATCTAGAGAAGGCCAGCCTCTTTATTGATGAGGTAGTAGACCAAGAATTTCATTTCACAGAAGTGTTCGTGAGAGAACTTCACCGGTTGTCTGTGCAGGGTCTGGTGCGTGAAGGTGACTCTGCACCGGGTAGCTACCGCACAACCCCTGTGAGAATCTCACAATCGCGGCATATCCCGCCTGGCCCAGAATCAATATCGGCAGATATGCGTCAGCTACTGGAGTTCATCAACCAAGACCTACCCAGTCAATACCACCTACTCCAAACCGCCATCTCCCATCACCGCTTTGTCTGGATTCATCCATTTACCAATGGGAATGGACGTGTCTCCCGCCTACTCACCTATGCCATGCTGGTTAAACAAAACTTCACGTCTGCAGGTGGTTACAGAGCTTTAAACCCTACTGTGGTGTTTGGGGCTGACCGCTCAGCCTACTACGCTCATCTGGAGCAGGCGGACTCGCTTGAGAACGAAGATCTCATTGCCTGGTGTAGTTACGTTATTCAGGGGCTCGAAAAAGATCTCGAACATATCATGACCCTGAGTAATCACGATTCGGTGGTAAAAACAGTCTATTATCCTGCACTCAAAAGGGCCTATGAAGCATCGTTGCTGACACAGGCTGAGGTAGATATCCTCATGCGTACCGCTCAGTATGGGTGGATAAAGGCCGGTGACCTTGCAGATCTCATTCCTGGATCTGCATCAACGAGAAGTCAGAGGCTGGCAAAGCTTATCGATCGTGGTCTGCTTGCTAAGGAAGAAGGAAAACGGCACTACAGTATCAAAATTATGGGTAATGTGATTACCTTATTTGTTGTGCGCCAACTCGATGCCTTGGGGATGCTACCTTCTATCCTGCGAGACTAGACAGACGCTGGCCTGTTGGTGGCGGTAGCCTAGATACATGCCTTCACCCGCAGACTCAGCCCCCGCAGAGCCGCAGCCACCTGTGCGCATCGACGCCTGGCTCTGGTCGGTGCGCGTGTTCAAAACCCGCTCACTGGCGTCCACCGAGGTCAAAGCCGGGCATGTGCGCGTCAACAGTGAGCACGCCAAGCCCTCCCAGAAAATCAAACCCGGCGACACCGTCACCGTGCGCTACCCCGGCTGGGAGCGCGTACTCATCGTGCGCAAAACCATCTCCAAGCGCGTCGGTGCACCCGTGGCCGTCACCTGCTACGAGGATATCTCCGCCCCCAAACCCGCCTACCTCACCAGCGGCGCCCTACCCCGCCGCGACCGGGGCGCAGGCCGACCCACCAAAACTGAGCGCCGCGCCCTCAACAAGCTCCGCGGCTACGAGAAAGAATAAGCTATGCCCTACACCCTGCACCCGGCCGTCCTTACCGACGTTCCCGCTCTCTCCGCCTTCGCTAGCGCGCACTTCCCCGACGCTGCCCCGCCCGTGGTGCCCCGCGAGTTCGTGGCGGCCTTTGTGAGCGAAAACCTAGATGAGGCGTCCTTCACCCGCTATATCGAAACCGGCTCCTACAGCTTCACTCTGGCCGTCAACGAAGCAGACGAGATTATCGCCTACTTCGGCATCGACCACGAGGCGCCCCAGCCTGCCGAAATTCCCGGCAACGCCGCCTACCTGAGCAAGTTCTACCTCTCCGCCGAAACCCGCGGAACCGGCCTGGCTAGGGAACTCATGGACGCCGTCATTGCGACTGCCCGCGCCGACGGCAAAGACGGCTTGCACCTGGGCACCCACCAGCTCAACCACCGCGCCCAGGCCTTCTACGAAAAGATGGGATTCACCCGGGTGGGTGAGCGCACCTTCCAGCTCACTGCCACCGAAGTCGCCCACGACTACATCTACCACCTGTCTATTTAAAACCTGAAGATTGTGCAGGTCGGTGCGGTATCATGACTCTACGCCTTGCCTTCCCCCCACTCGCTCGCAGCGGCAGGGCTCGAGGAGAATAATGAATTTTGAGATTCGCCCGCCTGTGCCCGCAGAGGCCAGAGCGTGGGAAGAATTGCGCATGACGTCGTGGCGTCATGCCTACGCGGGCACATTTACCCCCCAAATGTTTGCCAAACAGGAAGAGCAGCTAGGTGCCCGCGCCACCGGGTTCGCGGAATGGCTGGACTCTACCGGCGGCACCGGCGAGGACGTTCAGCAACAACTAGGGCAGCGCCGCCGCGCTCTGGTGGCGGTAGAAAAGTGCGCCCCGAGCAAACTGCTGGGCCTGGCCTTTGCCTCACAGATGCCCTATGAGGCGCAAAAACTTGAAATGCTCTACCTGCTGCCCGAGGCTTTCGGTACGGGAGTTGCCCAGGCTCTGCTAGGGGCTGTGCTTGACCCCGGCCCCGCCGAACTTGAGGTGCTGACCACCAACGCTCGCGCAATCCGCTTCTACGAAAAAGAGGGTTTTGCCATTGCGCGCTCTGACGAATTTGCGGGCCGTAAAACCTACATCATGACCCGGCCCTAGCGCTGATCTCGCGCGGACGCCGGTGGTAGGGTGAGAGGGTCAGGCTGGGTTTGCCCCCTGTGGAGGGCCCCGGCTCGAACCTCACCAAGGAAAACACGCTATGACCAGCTCACCCGCTGCGGCCGCGTCCGGCCGTCCGCCCCTGAATCGCGACACCACCGTCTGCATCTCCCTCTCGGGCCGCCCCTCAAACCACGGCATTAAGTTCCACAACTACCTCTATGAAAAGTTTGGCCTGGACTTTCTCTATAAGGCCATGACCACCACCGACATTGAGGCCGCCATTGGCGGTGTGCGGGCCCTGGGCATTCGGGGCTGCTCGGTATCCATGCCTTTCAAGCAGGCAGTGATTCCCCTGGTCAACGAGATAGACCATTCTGCTGAAGTGATTGGTGCAGTCAACACCATTGTGAACACCGACGGCTACCTCAAGGCCTACAACACCGACGTGATTGCGGTGGCCTCCCTGCTGGCTTCCCACCGGGTAGACCCCGCCCTGCCCTTCTTGCTGCGCGGTTCGGGCGGTATGGCGGCGGCTGTGGCTGGAGCCTTCTATGACGCGGGCTTCCGCACCGGCACCATTATTGCCCGCAATGAAGAGACCGGCCGCGCCCTGGCTGACCGCTACGGCTACACCTGGGCCACTGAGGTGGGCGAGTTGACCGCCCCCGTGATTGTGAACGTCACCCCCATCGGCATGGAGGGTGGCCCCGAGGTAGACACCCTGGCCTACCCCGTCACCGCGATTGAGGCTGCCCAGGTGGTCTTTGACGTGGTGGCTATGCCCGTTGAAACCCCGCTGATTCGCGCTGGCCGGGCTGCTGGTAAGGAGGTCATCACCGGCGGTGAGGTCATCGCCCTGCAGGCTGCTGAACAGTTCAAGCTCTACACCGGGGTCGAGGTGAGTGACGCCGATGTGGCTGAGGCTGAGGCCCAGGCCAACTAGGTTCTTGAAAGTAATCGAAACCTTCATCAGCGCGTTCTTTGCACACGCAGATGAAGGTTTCGCTTACCCATACGGACGCCGGTAGGGTGGTTTTATGCCCTCCACACAGTCTTCTTCACCCCGGCAGTCTTCGCTCAACCGTCAGATTCTTGCCCTGGCGGTGCCCGCTTTTGGAGCGCTTATCGCTGAGCCCCTGCTGGTCCTGGCTGACTCTGCCATCGTGGGTCACCTGGGCAGTGCTCCGCTGGCTGGCCTGACGCTGGGCTCAACCGTGGTGCAGACCCTGGTGGGATTCATGGTTTTTCTGGCCTACTCCACCACCCCGGCGGTGGCCCGGGCCGTGGGGGCAGGCGATACCCCCAGTGCTTTTGCTGCCGCCCGCAACGGCCTGTGGGTGGCTGCTGGCCTGGGTCTTTTCTTCGCGGTGCTGCTGGCGCTGACCGCCGACTCCCTGCTGCGTGCGCTGGGGGCGGGCGGGGACGTCCTGACCCATGCCACCGCCTACCTGCTGCCCTCCCTGGCGGGTCTGCCCGGCATGCTCCTGGTGCTGGCGGCGACCGGTGCCCTGCGCGGTTTCCAGGACGCCAAAACTCCCCTCTACGTTGCGACCACCGGCGCTGCCCTCAACGTGCCGCTGAGCTGGGCCCTGGTTTACCCGGCAGGGTGGGGTGTGGCAGGCTCTGCGGTAGCGACGGCTGTGGTGCAGTGGGGCATGGCCCTGGCGCTGACCTACGCGGTGGTTGTGCGGACGCGGGTGCCCGGCTCTGTTGCCCGCCCTTCCGGCTTATCGATGCGGACGCGGGTGCCCGGCTGGCTGCCCGACCTCGCCGGTCTTAAGGCTGTTTTTAGGGTGGGAGCCTGGCTGATGGTGCGGGCTGCCTGTCTGCGGATTGCCCTGCTGGCTACGGTCTTTGTGGTGACCAGCCAGGGGGAGAAAAACCTGGCCGCCTACCAGTTGACGATGGCTTTCTTTAACCTGCTGGCCTTTGCCCTGGACGCCCTGGCCATTGCCGCCCAGGCCCTGCTGGGTAAGGAGATGGGCGCACAGGATCTTTCAACCCGGCAGGGGCAGAGCGCGGTGGTTCAGCTCAAAAACCGCCTGGTGCGGTGGAGCCTGGCCTTTGGCCTGGTCACGGCCCTGGTTTGCCCGGCGGTCGGGTTTGGCCTGGCCTGGGTCTTTACCCCCGACCCCGAGGTGCAGCGCCTCTTTGCTCTCTCTTTGCTGGTGCTGGCGGTGGGCCAGCCCCTGGCGGCCTACGTTTTCATTCTGGACGGCGTGCTCATCGGCGCCCAGGACGTACGCTATCTGGGTCTGGCTGGGCTCTTTACCCTGGTGGCCTATCTGCCGGTGCTGGCCGGGCTGTACCTCTGGTTCGGGTCCGGTGCGGACGCTCCCGCCCCGCTTGCCGGGGGCACCTCCTGGGGCTGGGGTGGGCTGCTCGATGGCCCCACCCTGGCCTACCTGCTGCTCTGGTGCTCCTATGCCCTCTGGTACATGGGCGCCCGCGCCCTCACCCTGGGCCTGCGGGCCCGCAGTGGGGTGTGGCTGCGCTAGCCCGCCATAAGCTCAGCCAGCAGGGCCTCAACGCGATGCTCCTGGCCGGTGGCGCGCAGCAGCTCAATGCAGGCGTCCAGGGCAGCAGCACGGGACTTCTTCAGCCTCAAAGGCTCAAAAAACTCCGCCGCCAACTCATAGCGGCCAATCGCCAGCTCACTTTGCCCGGCGGCAGTCGCAGCTTCAGCGGCGACCACCAGCAGGCGGGCTGCCCGTTCCAGGCACTCGTTCTCGCGGTAGGTTTCTACCAGCTCATCCACGAGCTGCTGGCTCGCAGAGTCATCGGCCGCCAGTGAAAGACGGGCAGCGAGATCCTGAGCCTGCATCACAGTCAGAAGGTCGGGGTGGGCCGCCTGCCGAGCCAGCTCCTGTAGCTCACCCACCGGAGTACGAAGGGCTTCAAGGTCATTCACCCGTTCGGCAACCGGTGCCCACACGCGCACTACCTCGGCCAGTAGGGCAGGGGCGGCACCGCCGTCCGCCAGCAGAGGCCAGGCCGTCTCAAAGAACCCGTGGGCCTCAAGCGCCTGCGCCCCCGTGACAGGCCCACCGGCCAGCACCAAGAAAGCAGCCTCGGCATAGGCCATACCCGCCTCAAGGGAAGCCCCCGCCGCCTCATGCTCGCGGGCCACCGCCAGGTAGGACTCCACCGGGGTAAAGGACAGGGGAGTAGCGTCGGTCGCGCTCGCACCACCGGTCTGGGCACCTTCGGCGGCGTCCGCTTCGGTCAAACTAGCCGAACCAGCCCCGTCCGCCCCGGTAGGCAGCACAATGGGTGTCAGGGCATCCAGTTTGGTGGCGGCCTCCAGGGACTCCGAGAACCGGGTATTACCCGCCCGGCGGTCAAAGGCCTGCGCCAGCGGCCGGGATTCGGCCAGCGCCCAGTCGTAGAGCTCCTTCAAGGTAGACCGTTCGACCTGACCGGCAGGCCGCAAGCCGGTGGGCATATCCCCGTGGTCCTCTAAAGCCCAGGCCAGGCCAGCGACAATATAGCGCAGGAAGTTGCGGTTATCGCCGGGATCCCCTGCCAGGTCAAGGGCACGTTTGCCGTGGTCAGCCAGCAGGTCAAAGGCCGCCTGAAGGTTCTGGCCGCGGGCCAACACCTCAAACTCAACGCCCAGGTCGTCCGGATCATACTGGTCGCGGTTAGCCGCAGCCCGCAGCAGGTGACGGCCGGCTGCTTCGCCGTCCCCCAAATGCAGGTAGGCAAGGGCCAGCTGCCGGTGGGAAGCCGCAGGCTCCCGGTTACACAAATCTTCGGTGGGGGCACCCAGGCGGACGGCCGCCTCAAACTCCCCGTCGGTCACGTGGTCGCGCAGAATCCCGCCGTGCCTGCAGGAGCCGCAGTCCATCTCGTCCTCACCGTGTGCAAGCCACCGGGCGCGCCAGGTCTCGGCGGCCTCGTCCTCACCGATGTGGGCAGCCCACATGTACTCGGCCCGGTCGGGGGCCATCTCGCCCATGCCCGCCAGGCGGTAGCGGCGGCGCATCTCATCGAGCAGCTCGCGCGCCTGCTCCTTAGAGATCTGCGGGTAGGCGGTCATATCGCCGATAATCCACTTGAACTGCCAGAAGAGGGTGCGGGCGGTGAACTCGTCAAAGTGCTCGGGGTGGGCGTCGTAGAGACGCAACAGCTTAGAGAACACCGCAAAGGAGGCCGGGGTCGGCTGCCCAAAAACATAGGCCTCCACCAGGTTGAGGTAGGCCTCGGGCAGCATGGATTCGGGGCCCTCCCGCTCTAGGGTGCGGGTGATGTACTCCATGGCGGCGGTGCGGGCGCTACCGTAGGGCAGGTCGCGGGTTGCGGCAATTTTCTGGGCGGCTTCGTGGGTGGACCACACAGTCTTCTCCCTTGTTGGTAGCTATCTTTAGGGCTGGCGCAGGGCAGCTTCAAGCAGCTGGGCCAGGCTATCGCTGAGCAGGTTGGTTTCAGCCCCGCGCAGGCCCTCACCGGCGAGCATGAGGGCAGA
Source organism: Rothia sp. L_38 (assembly GCF_050689125.1). Taxonomy (NCBI): domain Bacteria; kingdom Bacillati; phylum Actinomycetota; class Actinomycetes; order Micrococcales; family Micrococcaceae; genus Rothia; species Rothia sp. L_38. The sequence goes on from NZ_JBOEQD010000006.1 coordinate 127,395, forward strand.
GAGGTAGAGGGTCGTCAGACCCGGCTCAAAGGACGCGTGCTCCGGCTGATGCAGCAGGCGGCGGGTATTCTCGTTGGCATCGTTGAGCACCAGGGTGCGGGTCGGCTCGGCTGCTGTCTCGGTGAAGGAGCCGAGTAGCCCACCCCAGGCGCCGCCGGCGTCCTCGGCCTCTTGGGCTAGGTCGCGGGCGCGTTCGGCGTCCGCATCGCGCAGCAGCACCGCGGGTACCTCGGCGGGGTCAAAGGTGCGCAGCAGGACGCCGCAGTCCTGGGCGGCGAGTACGGCCCGGGCGCGCTCCAGGCCGCGCAGCACCTCGAACTCGCGTTCCATCTCAACGGCTGCCAGGGTCTGGGTGACGTCCTTGCTGGTCAGCTCTGTGACCTTCCAGCGGGGGCGGTCAGCCAGTTTAGCCAGTAGGTCGGCGTCGTAGACGTAGCCGCCGTTGACCACCCACAGCCCCTGGGCCCGCGCCACCGGAGCCACCCGGCGGTAGGCCTCGGTGGTGGGGGTGTAGAGCACCTGCCCGGTCTCTTCAATAACCTGGGCCAGCGTGGCGATACCCCCGGTGGTTTCAAAGGGCAGGGAGGACGCCACCACATCGAGCATGTCGTCGCTAGCCAGGGCCACTGCCCGCAGGGCCAAAGAATGGGTCTCGACAAAGCGGTCGCGCAGGGCGCTGGGCTCAGAAAGGGTAGCGGTAATCCAGGTTTTGAGCTGCTCACCGATCGCCTCGCGGGTGAGCAGAAGAATCTCGTCCTCGCGCAGCTGCTCGCGGGAGGCCGTCGGGGTCAGGGACTCCGAGTTCACCACGGCCCGCACGAAGAAAGCCCAATCGGGCAGCAGGGTGTCTTCGCGGGTGTTCACCAGCATGTTCTTCACGTAGACGCGGTGGCGGCCTGAGCCCGGTGACACCGCCTGCGGCAGTACATAGGCCACGCCGGTTGTACCGGTGGCGGGCACGTCGAGCTCAAGAGCCGCCAGGGGAGTGAACCCCAGGGTCTTCTCGGCGTAGTTAGTCAGGGCCAGGGCTCGTTCGTGCTGGTTGGGCTGGTGCTCGCCCTCCCCCTTCGCCCAGGGCAGGGCAGGTAGGGAAATACGGCGCCAGATCCGCTGGCCGGCAGCCCTCACCCGAACCGCCACCTCAACCGGCAGCATATCGGCGTAGTCGCTGGCCAGCGTCACCACCGTCTCCTCGGCAACCCAGTGGGCGGCGTCCGCCCGCGCCTTCAGGCGAATCGTCGTGCCGACCTCGGGAACCTGCCCGGTGGCGTCCTCACCGCCGGCTAGCTGAAGCACCTCAAAGGTGCCGTCCGCATGACCCAGCCAGCGCACCGGGGCAGCCCCCGGCAGCACGCTCTGCGAGGTGACCTCAACCGTATCGGCAATCAAAAAACAGGCCAGCAGGCCAATACCGAACTGGCCCAAAAACTCGGCGCGACCCTCGTTAAAGACCTCATCGCGCTTAGAGGTACGGCCAATCGTCGCCAGAAACTCCTCAGCCTGCTCAGCCGTCAGGCCCACACCGGTGTCGGTAATGGTGATGCCGGTGCCGTCCTCCCAGGGTTCCAGGAGCACCCGGGCGGGGGCGTCGCCGTCCTGCTCGCGGCGGGCAGTAATAGCGTCAACCCCGTTCTGAATCGCCTCGCGCAGGTAAACCTGCGGGCCCGAATACAGGTTCTTCGACAGCAGCTCAACCAGGCCACCCAAATCAACTTTAAAACGCTGTGACAAGGCTATTCCTCCCCGCCGAAGGTGGAGGCCACGGTTTCGAAGTACTCCAGCGAAGTCTGCAGGGCAGCGCGCAGGTGCTCATCAATCTGGGCGTCCGTCACCCCGCCCGCGTAAACCATGCTCAGCTCAACCGGCAGCACCACAAACCCCTGCCCCTCCTCTTCAACCCGGTAGGGGAAGACCTTGGGGAAGAGGTTCTGCTGGTTCCAGGCGTTGGTGAACTCGTTGAGGGCGGGCAGCGCCTCGAGGGGGAAGGTACCCCGGTAGCTACCGCGCACGCTCAGCAAATCGCGTGCGGGGGCGTTAGAGAGGGTGTAGTAGAAGTAGCCCCGCTCAAAATGGAACACAGCGGCCCCGTCATCGCCCAGCTCGTAATCCACCTCAAGGCGGTCAAGAGCCTGCAACATACGCTCATCGGTGAGCGGCTTAAGCAGCTGCGCGGCAGACTGGACGGACTCAAAGTACCCCATGGTTCCTCTTTCAGCGGTGGAAGATAGTGGTGCGGTTCCTTCTATCCTATAGGTTCGGGCGAAGGTGGGGTTGGGGCGAAGGGCTAGCCCGTTATTTATGGGTGACCTCTTTAACCCTCTACGCCCCTTCGTTCCTGACTCCGGGGTGATACACCGGGGTAGAAACGAAAGGGCGTAGGTTAGGGGCCTTGATTCTTTAGGCGCTCGCCAGGGCGGTCCGGCGGGCCTGGCGTTCGGCCTCTGCCTTATCTTCGCGGCGGTGGCGAATCCAGATGCTCAGGGCAGTGCCCGCAACAGCCAGAGTAATCCAGCCCAGCAGCCAGACAATACCCGTTGCAATACCGATGGAGCCACCGGCAATCAGGGAGCGGAAAGCCTCCAGCGCGTGAGTCAGCGGCAGCCAGGGATGCAGGGCTTGCAGGAAGGCCGGAGCTGTCTCAATCGGGTAGGTGCCACCCGCCGCACCAATTTGGACGACCGTCAGCATCAGAGCGATGAAGCGTCCGGGTGCATCTAGCAGGGCGATCAGAGCCTGGTTGATGGCGAGGAAGGTAATGGAGGTCAAAATGGAGAAGCCTGTCAGACCCCAGAAGTTTACCTCTTCAATGCCGACCCAGTAGTGGATGATGAGCGACATGACGGTGCCCTGGACGATGCCCATGAGCACGACCGGGACGAGTGCCCCGCGCAGGGTCCGCAGACCTGAGTGGCCGCCGCGGGCGAACTTGCTGGAGATCGCCGGGTACATCATGAAGTAGGCGATAGCGCCGACCCACAGGCCCAGGGTCATGAAGTAGGGAGCCAGGCCGTGGCCGTAGGTGGACACCTCGTTCAGGCGGGTTTTCTCAATGGTGACGGGGTCGCTGGTGACCGCGCTGAGTTCGCTGGCCTGGTCGGTGGTATAGCTGGGGACCTGCCCCACGGCGTCCCCCAGGGAGGTCGCCAGCTGGGTGTTGCCGTCCTCTAGCTCGTTCAGGCCGTTAGCCAGGGAGGACGCCCCGTCCACAGCTGAGCCTGCCCCCTCATTGAGGGTTGCGGCGCCGCTGGCGAGACTGGTGGCGCCCGATGAAAGGCTGCTGGTTCCTTCAGCGAGGGTCTGGGCGCCGTCATTGAGGGTGGCGGACCCGTTAGCCAGGGAACTGGTGCCCTCGGCTAGGGTGGACGCGCCCGATGAGAGGGTGCCGGTGCCGTCCGCTAGGGTGGATGCACCGCTGGCCAGAGTGCTGGTGCCCGACGCGAGTGAGGCTGCTCCGTCATTGGCCTGGGAGATAGCGGTGACCAGGGCGCCCAGGCTGGTGGAGAGGGTTCCTGCCTTGCTGTTGAGGGTTGCAGCCCCCTGGCTAAGGGCGTCTGCCCCGTTAGAGAGGGAGGTTGCGCCGCTTGCCAGCTGGCCTGCCCCGCTGTCGAGAGCGGACGCCCCCGCAGCCAGCTTGGTCAGGCCGCTTGAGTCGGTGCCCACCAGAGTATCTGCCCCGGTGGCGAGCTGCCCGGCGGCTGTGTCTACAGCCCCGGCCCCGCTGGCAAGGGCGGACGCCCCCGCGTTGAGCTGCTGCAGGGCAGCGAGTTTCTGCTCATCGGTGAGGTTGCCCCAGTTGTCGATGAGGGCCTGTGAGCTGGCCGAAAGGCCCTGCGCGCCGTTGGCAAGGGTGCCGGTGGCGGTGTGCAGCTGCTCCGCGCCGTCGGCGAGATTCTGGGCGCCGGTGACGGCGGCGTCCGCACCATCCGAGAGGGTGGTGGCGCCGCTTGCGAGCTGCCCGGCGGCGTCCTCAAGGCTCTGTGCGCCGCTGGCAAGGTCAGAGGCGCCGGACGCCAGGGAGCCGGTGCCCTCGGTCAGGGCGGGGAGCTGCTCGGGTAGGGCAGATACGGCGGAGTTGATCTGGCTCAGGCCGTCCGAGAGGGAGGCTGCACCGCTGGCGGCACTATCAGCACCGTTCGCCAGCGAGGTGGCACCGCTGTTCAGTTCTGCGGCACCGGAGGCCAGGGAGGACGCGCCGTTGTTCACCTGAGTCGCGCCGTCGGCTAGGGAGGCTGAACCGGACGCCAGCGAGCTAGCGCCATTGTTCACCTGAGTGGCGCCGTCCGCCAGGGTGCTTGCCCCGGAGCTCAACTCGCCGGTGCCCGACTTGAGGTCGGTCAGGCCCACCACGAGCTCGTCGGAGCCATCCTTAGCGCTGGTGGAGCCATCAGCGAGCTGGCTGGCGCCGTCCGCTGCCTGCCCCAGGGAGTCGTGGATATCGGTGAAGCCCGCGTAGATGTTGTTGAGGTACTCGGTGGACACCTGGCTGGCCAGGGTGTCGGTGACCGCCGTGCCCAGAGAGCTGGCGATATTGCCCGAGATGATGTTGGAGCCGTCATTGGTGGTGATATTTAGCTTGGCGGTCTGGGCTGCCGCCGCGTCGTTTTCAGACACTGACGCGACGTTCGCAGAGAAGTCAGACGGAATCGTCAAAATAGCCTGGATGTCACCGTTTTCGAGCTTGGTCTGCGCTTCGTCTGCGCTCATGGTCGACCAGTCAAAATTCTGTTTGCTGTCGTTGCTCAGAAGCTCGTCGGTGAGGTCTTGACCCAGGTTAAGGGTGCTGCCGGTGGCTGTGGTTGCCGGTGAATCTTCGTTCACAATGGCAGCCGGAACGGCGTCGATGGTGCCCGTGGGGTCATAGTTAGCCCAGGTTAGAATGCCTGAGTAAATCGAGGGGATGATAATGACGGCCAGCAGCACCAGGTACTTCATGGGGCTGAAGCGATGCGGGTGCAGCTTGGGGCGTTTAGCGCGTGTTGAGGGCACGGGATCTCACCTACTTTCGGCTTGTTGGGATCGTGAAAAGTCTGTTTCTCGGGTTAGGAAATCACGGCTTGCATCATCTGGGCAAGGTGTTCGCCGGTGGCTTCTGCGGTGTTTTCGCCGGTGAAGTCGGTGGCCAGCCAGCGGACGGCCAGCCAGGCGACCCCGGCGGCAACGAACTGGACGTAGTCGCTGGTGAGGTCGGGGTTCTTGGCGATGAAACGTTCGGCAACGGCCGGTCGGCTGAGAAAACGGTGGCTGAGGAAGTCGATGAGCTCGGCGACCAGGGAGGAGTTGCCCGAGATAGCCAGTACATTGCGGTAGAAATCCGCGTCGGCCTGCAGCTGCTTGAGCAGGTTGGTGCTGACCTCGCTGGTAAAGACAGCAACGGACGCAGCGGGGTCGGCTGGTAGTAGGGCGTCGAAGGCAGCGCTGAGTTTGGTGAGGGCCGCGGCGTGAATGAGCTCGTGGACGTCGGTGAAGTGCTGGTAGAAGGTGGGGCGGCTGACCCCTGCGGTCTTGACCAGGGTTGTGATGCTGAGGTTGCCGGGGTCGCTGGTGCCCAGGGCCTCGGTGGCGGCGTCGATGAGGGCTGCGCGAGAGCGGGCCGGACGCGGGTCGGCGGCGCGGGCGTCCTCTGCGGCGGGTGCCAGGGTGGGGGTCATAGCGGGTATCCTCTGCCAACAATTTTTCTTACAGATGTAAAGTTTACACTTGTAAAAAATATCGGCAAGCGGTGAGTGTGTGAGATAAGAAATAGCTGTCTAGGTAGATTATAGGCATGAGCACACTGCCCCGCCCCCTCGCCTTTGCCGCCCTGGCCTGCGGTGCTGCCGCAGCCGCGTCCGCCCTCTATCACCGCTACAAACCCCTGCCAGCTGGCCTGGATGTTACCGGGCCCTGGCGAAGCGGACAGGTAGAGCTGTTGGCAGACCTCACCTACACGGCTGACGGTGAACGCCGCTCTGATCAGCAGATTTTCACCGCTGTTGAGGGGGTCATTGAGCGGGCTACAAGCTTCTTGGTGCTCGATATGTTCCTCTTCAATAGCGACTATGACCGCTCCAGCGGGCGCACCTACCCGGCCCTCTCCCAGCGCCTTACCGAGGCCCTTCTTGCCAAGCGGGTCGCTGCCCCCGATGTGCCCATCGTGCTCATCACCGACCCCATCAACACCTTCTACGGCAGCTACCCCCTGCCTCATCTAGAGCGACTGCGGGCCGCCGGGGTGCAGGTGGTTGAAACCCGGCTAGAGGCCCTGCGCGACTCTAACCCCGCCTACTCCGGCTTCTACCGGGCAGCCCTGGCGCACCTGCCGGAGCTCCCCGCTGCGCTGCCCAATGCCCTGGCACCGGGCGGACCGCGCGTCTCTGCCAATGCCTACGCCAGGCTCTTTAACTTCAAGGCCAACCACCGCAAGGCGGCCCTGTCTGAGGCCGAGGCTGTGGTGGCGTCCGCCAACCCGCACGACGCCTCTGCGCCCAACTCCAACCTGGGTTTGCGGGTCACCGGTGCTGTGGTGGGCGACCTGCTGGCCAGTGAGCTGGCGGTTCTAGACTTTTCTGCTCCCGACCTTGCCCGTTCCCTGCGGGGGCTAAGGTTTGCTGGGGGTGTTAAGCTCCCGGGGCAGGCGTCTGAGGTGCAGTTGGTGACCGAGGGCGGTATTCGCACTGCGGTGCTGGAGCTGCTGGCGGGTGCCGGCGCGGGGGACCGGGTCTGCCTGGGCATGTTCTATCTATCGGAGCGCGCTGTCATTACCGGGCTTAAGGCTGCCGCGGCCTGTGGCGCTTCGGTGCAGGTGGTTCTCGACCTCAATATTGATGCCTTTGGCCGCACAAAAACCGGCCTACCCGCCCTGCCCGTTGCGCGAGAACTGGTATGCGCCGGGGTCCAGGTGCGCTGGTACGCCACAGGGGGCGAGCAGTTCCACCCCAAGTATCTGGCGGTTCACCGAGGGGCGGACGCACCCGCCCCGGCAGATTCTGGCGGCTTTGAGCTCCTGAGCGGGTCGGGTAATTTCACCCGCCGAAATATTTGTAATTACAACCTAGAAACCAGTCTGCGGGTGCGCGCTGCGGGCGACTCAGCCCTAGCCCAGGAGTTCTCTGCCTACTGGTCCCTGATCTGGAATAACGAACCGGTAGACGGCGCCCAAACCACCTTCACTCTGCCCTACGCAGTCAAGGCGGGCGGGGGCGTCCTAAAATCGACCCTACAAACCCTGGCCTACCGCGCCCAGGAGGCGACGGGGCTGGGGACCTTCTAGGTGCAGACAGTGCAAAAGTTTGTAATAAGTGCAATAAATGAAAACACTTGCACTTATTTCACTTAATCGATAGTCTGAGGATGTATAAATCCAAGAACCTCTACCACCAAGGAAGACGATGACCGCGCAGACTCTCAAAAACACTGCGACTATCGAAACAAGCCAAGCTGTGGCTCAAGAGGCCCATAACCTTCTCACTCATCTTGAGAAGTCACCTGCGCTGTCTGTGTCGTTGACTGTATCTGGTGAGGCCAGTGAAGTGCTGGGGCCAGAGCTGGTCGCAGCGTTGAAGGCAACCCTGTCAATCATCAGTCAAGGAGGTCAAGCGCAGGTTGTCTCCGTACCTAAGGATCTGACTACGACTGTGGCGGCCCGCCGCATCGGGGTTTCTCGCCCAACTCTTATGAAGCTCATTCGTGAAGGTCAGATTCCTGCCCATCAGGTAGGTACCCACTGGCGTGTTCGTACGGCAGATGTTGATGCTTACAGGGCGCAGCTGCTTGCTGTGAAAACTGCTGAACAGAAAGCCGCCTTCGAAGAGCTGATGAAACTTGACGAAGAGCTCGGAATTTTAGACTAAACAAAATAGAAATATCGCTACTTGTGCTACCCCACGTCTTTAGGATGGGGTGGTATGAGTAGCGATATCTATCGGATAGTTCTCGACACCAACGTGCTGATGAGCAAGACGTTGAGAGACTGGATTTTCCTTACCTGTTTGGAGACAAATAATCTTTTTTATCAGGTATATCTTTCGCAGGGTATCTTAGATGAGTTCGGTTATCACTGGCGTAAACAGCATCCACACCATGATGATGCCGTGAGGCAGCGCTATATGAAGCAGATTATGGATAGCGCGACGGGCATTGTGGAGGGGTTTAAAGTAGAAACTCCTGCCGGATATCCTGACGAGCATGACGCCCATGTTCATTCGGCCGTGCTTGCATCTACAGCGGATGCTCTCATAACCGATGATTCTAAACTGATAGCTTTTGGTCAAAGTTGCCAAGGGGAGGAAGCCCTGCCCTATGACACCATGAGTGCGGATGACTTTCTTATGCAGATGGCTCACTTCATACCCCCAGAGATTCTCGACTCGGTGTACCTAAAGCAGGAAACCTATCTTGAGCATAGGAACCCTGATGCAACTGTACCTAGCTTGCTTCGACAAGCAGGGGCTTTGAATTTTGCTCGTCACCTTCAAACGGTTGTAATTCCGCGTTTATGATGTGGGACCTGGTCTAGATGAAAACCTTATGACCTACTCTTCGGTGGACTCATGCGGGCCTAGTTGCGAGACTATATGGAGTTTTCCCTTACCCTCTTTCATCCTGCCGGGGGAGTTCTTTTATCAGCAGGCTTGCTAAGCTGGCGGTAAGAGCGGGTCAAGAAGCCTGCTACCCGATGCCAGAAAGGACGCAGCAGTGAACCCTCAGACCGACATCGCAAGCCCCCAGATCCAGAACAAGAAGCCGCACCGCAGGCTCGCCGCCCTGCCCGCACTAGCGGCGGCGGGCGTCCTTGCCCTTGCACCCCTGACCATGGTGGCAGCCGAAGCAGCAGACCTACCTGCTGCGCCAGCGTCCGGCAACATTCGCGACGACGCCAACCTGCTTACCGACGCCGAAGAGAACACCCTCAACGATCTCATCGACCAGAAAAACCGGGGCACCGACCGCGCCCGCTTCGCTATCTACACCACCGACCAAAGCCCCGGTGACCTGCCCGACTACGCCACTGACCTGGGTAACGCCTGGGGCGTTGGCGACCAGGGTAAAGATAACGGAGCTGTGCTGGTCATCGATATGGAGGGCCGTGAAACCTTCATCGCGGTCGCCGACGGCGCCGGGGACTACATCAGCGATTCCGAGGCAGAAACCATCGCCAACGACGTCCTGGGCCCCTACCTCACCGACGGCAACTATGCCGCCGGTCTAGAGACCACCATCGACGAAATCTATGCCGCCGCAGAAACCGAGAGCGCAGATAGCAACCTGATTCTCTGGGGCGTCCTGGGTACCCTGGGTGCCGTTGCCGCGATTATTGTTGGGTGGATTTTCCGTGACTACCGCAAGATCAAGCGGGATGCCGAGGACGAGATGCGCCGGGCCAAGGAGGAGAACCCCGGCCTGAGCATTCCCGACGATATGCGCCGTGACTACATCAAATACCGCTACGCCAACCGCACCGCCCCGGCAGACCCCGACCAGCGCGAGGCCGAGCTTGCTGAGCAGGAAGCGGAGAACAAGGACACCTACACCCGCTACGCCCCCACCTTTAGTGCCTGGCTGCCCCTCTATGCGACCATGCCCCACCTCTACTCGGGCAGCAACCATGTGCCAGAAAATTCGGCAGGATCAGGGGGTAGCTTCTCGGGCGGCTCATCGTTCGGTGGCGGCGGGGGCTTTAGCGGCGGCGGGGGAGGCGGACGCTTCTAGCCGCGGCAGCTCAGCCCACTCATGCTGAAGGTAATCGAAAACTTCATCTGCGCGTTCTTTGAACGCGCAGATGAAGTTTTCGATTACCTACAAGAAGCGAGTAGAAACTAGGACGCCCCCGCCCGGCTGGCCAGCTCCAGCAGGGCTCGGTGCACGGTGGTGTCGCCGGTGAGTTCCGGGTGGAAGGAGATGCCCAGCAGGTGTCCCTGCCGCACGCCGACAACCTGCCCGGCGTGACGAGCCAGGACGATGACGTCCGCCCCCACCCGGGTAACAATGGGTGCGCGGATGAAGGCGGCCTTCACTGATACCTGCCCGCCTGCATTGGTAAGCTGACCGGAGCCGTCCGCCCCGGTAGCGCCCCAGGCCAGCTCGGCCTCAGCCGAATCCACCTGGGAACCAAAAGCGTTGCGGCGCACGGTCACATCGAGCAGGCCCAGGGTCTGCTGGTCGGCGGCCGGGTCCTCAATGTCTCGGGCCAGAAGAATCAGCCCGGCACAGGTGCCCAGGGTGGGCAGGCCACCCGCAATAGCCTCAATCAGGGGCTGCCGTAGGCCAAATATCCTGGTCAACCGGTCAATAGTCGTAGACTCCCCACCGGGAAGCACCAGGGCATCCAGCCCCTCCAGCTCCTCGGGGCGCTTGACCAAAACCACCTGCGCACCCAGCTGCTCCAGCAGGGACGCATGCTCAGCGACCCCGCCCTGCAGGGCAAGGACGCCAACAACAGGGGGAAAATTCACTACCATCCACGCTCCGCCAGGCGGTGGGGGGCGGGCAGGTCTGCCACGTTGATACCGACCATGGCCTCACCCAGGCCGCGGGATGCGTCCGCAACCGCTGCGGGGTCGTTGTAGAAGGCGGTTGCCTTAACGATGGCCTTGGCACGGGCCTCGGGGTTACCCGACTTGAAGATGCCGGAGCCGACGAAGACGCCATCCGCACCCAGCTGCATCATCATGGCAGCGTCAGCCGGGGTTGCCACGCCGCCAGCAGTGAAGAGCGCGACGGGTAGCTTGCCAGTTTCGGCGACCTCGCGTACCAGCTCGTAGGGGGCAGCGAGCTCCTTGGCCTTGACGTACAGCAGGTCGGGAGCGGTAGCGTGCAGGGCTTGCAGCTCGGCAATCTGGGTCTTGATGGTGCGGATGTGCTTGGTGGCTTCAGAGACGTCACCGGTGCCAGCCTCGCCCTTAGAGCGAATCATGGCAGCACCCTCGGTGATACGGCGCAGGGCCTCACCCAGGTTGGTGGCACCGCAGACAAAGGGCACCTTAAAGGCGCGCTTGTCGATGTGATTGACGTAGTCAGCGGGGGAGAGAACCTCGGATTCGTCGATGTAGTCCACCTTGAGGTGCTCCAGAATTTGGGCTTCTACGAAGTGGCCGATGCGGGCCTTGGCCATGACGGGAATAGAGACGGCGTCGATGATTCCCTCGATCATGTCGGGGTCGCTCATGCGGGCTACGCCGCCCTGGGCGCGGATGTCGGCGGGAACGCGTTCGAGGGCCATGACGGCTACGGCGCCGGCGTCCTCTGCGATTTTTGCCTGTTCGGGGGTGACGACGTCCATGATGACGCCGCCCTTGAGCATCTCGGCCAGGCCGCGCTTGACGAGGGGGGAGCCGGTAACGGTAGTTTCTGCGGTGTTGTGTTCAGTCATGGTTTCAACTGTGCCCGCCGATATGGTCTAAGAATAGGGCCAGTTTCTAGCAAAGTTTTTAGACCATAGGTAGGGAGGCGGACGCCCGTCGGCCCGTTTTAGGGGGCAAGCTGTCCCCAAAAGCTAAAATTTTTGGCTCTGCCAGCCAGCTGATGAAGAGGTTTAGGGGACAAACCTCCCCCAAAATCTTTGAAAAAATGAGCCATTTTGCTCAAAAAACCCACCCCTGGGGACAGCTTCAAATTTTTTTCCAAAAAATTTTTTCACCAGACAAGCGCGCTTTCATAAGGGTAAATAAAATTACTTCACGAGGAAAGCGGTAGTTTTGTCCCCATCTCGCCTTGTTTTGTCCCCCAAACGTCCTATAAAGTTTTCAACCGAAGCACAAAGGGCTAACCCAAAGCCCACAGGCTCCACCCAGGAGCCACACGAACCCACTCCAGGGTTCACCCGGATTCCCCCAAGAATCCACACCCCGGCTCTCCCCAAGAGTCTCCCGTCCCAAACAAATACACACGAAAGAGACCCAAACCATGCTTTCTGTATCCCGCCGCAACTTCCTGTCACTGACCGCCGCAACCGCTGTAGCAACCGCACTGACCACCCAGGCAGCGCACGCAAACACCGGTACCGTGCTCAATGGCAACGGCCTGGCATCAGGCGTCCTGCGCTTTACCCCCCTGGCAGACGTCGCCTACACCTCCCCCTTCGCTCAGGCCTTCACCGATGCCCGCTCCTTCACCCCCATGGGCGCAAAAACCTCCGACGCTCTAGTTGAGGCAACCTACACCACCTCGCGTCCTGCCGCTGGCACCGTTTACACCCGCGTCATCGCACGACGCGTTACCACCGGGCGCGACTACTACACCGCCCTGCTGACCATCGGTAACACCGGCCAGCTGACCCTGCTGATTGAGCGCGTCATCAACAACCGCACCGTCATCCTGGGCCAGAAGGTCCTTGCGGCTACCGCCCCCACCTCAACCTTCTCTTACGAGCTGGCTCTCTCGGTGCGCGCTACCCGCCTCGTTGCCCAGGTTATCGTTGACGGCCAGGCCGTTGAAACCCTGGTGGCAAACGATAACGTCATCCCCTTCTATGGCACCCCCCAGGGCACCGGCACCGGCATCAGCGTTTACGCAGGCCGCACCGTCCCCTCCACCCACGTTGTCTCTGTCGCTAAGGCCAAGGCAGATAACTGGGGCGAGCACCGCGGTGCCCTGACCGCCTCAGGCTGGGGCAAGCTCATCTTCGAAGATGACTTCAACAACGGCGCTATCGACGGCACCAAGTGGCGCGTGCGCGATAAGTCCTACGTAGGCTACGACTCCGGTGTCAACCTCAAGGAAGCCGTCACCATGGGTGACTCCTCCACCAAGATCTGGCTGAAGAAGCTGGCCACCCCCGTCACCTACAAGGACGGTAAGTTGCGCGAATGGGCCACCGGCTACATCGACACTATGGGCAAGTTCTCCGCTGAGAGCTTCCGCCTGGAATACCGCGCTAAGCAGCCCGCGTCCACCCCCGAGCACATCGGCGCCTGGGGCGGCATCTGGATGCGCCCCAACAACACCGCTCTTCTCGGTGAAATCGACATCTCCGAGTCCTACGGCTACACCTCCGGTAAGCAGAAGATTGATATCTCTAACCGCTCTGAGGGTACCGTTCACTACGGCCAGCAGCAGGGTAACAAGGCTAAGAAGAACGCCCTGATTCCCGTACTGGGCCAGAACCTGGCCGATGAATACCACACCTGGGCAGTTGAGAAGACTCCTGCCGGTATCAAGTTCTTCTTTGACGGGGTTGAATACCTGTTCGTCTCGTCAGAGGATCCTCGCTACCAGGCCGCACTGCCTGCTGGTGAGAAGTTCAACATCCGTTTGTGCATGCAGGCAGGCAATGCCTACTGGGGCGGTCTCGCTGAGTCCACCCGGGATTGTGCAATCGAGGTTGACTACGTACGCGTTTGGGAGTACGTAGGCTAGTCAGATTCCCTGGGAAGAATCTGATGCGAGAGGGGTACCGGCGCCAGCAGCCCGGTGCCCCTTTTCGTTGTGTTTGGGATAGTGCCCGCCGCGTGTGCTTCGCGGTGGGCATTTTTCGTGGTGGACATGTTTCGTGGGGTGCGGACGCCGGTGGGCTAATATCGGGGGAGCGCGGCTTTGATGTCAGGGGAGGGTAACGTGGCGGAGTATTCACGGTTTGATCAGTTGCCGGTGAGCGTATCGCGGTCGGCGCCGGGTTCTTTGCCGTCGCAGGTGGCTGAGCAGATTCGCACCCTGGTGTTGGGTGGTTTTCTGGTGGCGGGTGACCCGCTGCCTTCCACTCGTGCACTGGCTGAGCGGCTGAATGTTTCACGTGGAACGGTTGTTTTTGCGTATGAACAGCTGGTGGGCGAAGGGTATTTAACCAGCGGACGCGGGGGCACCCGCGTAGCTGACCACCTCGCCCTGGGGGCTGCGGGGGTTTCCCGGCCGACTATTTCAGTGGGGGAGGTGGGCTCTTCGCGTCCTGCCGCCGTGGGCGGGGAGGCGGGGCTGGCGTCCGCGTGTCTATCGGCCTCGAATACCGGTCTTGTCCGCCCCGCTACCCCCGAGGTTATCGACCTTCGCCCGGGCAGCCCCGATACCTCCTTGGTGGCAAGCTCCACCTGGCGGGCTGCCTGGCGGCAGGCCGCTGCCAACCCGGGTACTGCCCACCCGCCGGCGGGATCCTACGAACTGCGGGTGCAGCTGGCTGAGCACCTGAGACTCATGCGATCGGTGCTGCGCACCCCGGACGACCTACTGGTGACTGCCGGTGCCCGCGACGGCTTCCGCCTGATTCTTACCGCCCTGCGCCGCCGGGTGCGCAACCGTCCACTTCGTATTGCGGTGGAGAACCCCGGCTACCCCTCCCTGCACCGCATACCCCTTGCCTTTGGTCACGAAATCCTACCGATTGAGGTTGATGGGCAGGGCCTCAACCCTGCCCACCTGCCTACGGGGCCTAACCGGCCCGACCTCGTCCTTATAGCCCCCAGCCACCAGTACCCGTTGGGGGCTTCCATGCCGCTGGCGCGCCGCCTGGAATTGCTGGCCTGGGCGCGCGCCCATGACGCCCTGCTGATTGAAGACGACTACGATTCTGAGCTGCGCTATGTGGGCGACCCCCTGCCGGCTCTAGCTTCTCTTGACCGCCCGCCTCTGCCGGGCGAGGCCGAGGCTCACCCGGCCCGTTGGGCCTCCGACCGGGTGGTGACACTGGGGTCTTTTGCGAAAATGCTGGCTCCCGGCCTAAACCTGGGCTATGTAGTGGTGCCCCGGCACTTGCAGGCTGACCTGCTAGAACTGCGTGCCGATTTAGGCAACCCGGTGTCATCGGTCGTGCAGGACGCCATGGCGGCCTTTCTCGCCGCGGGCGGGGTGCGCCGCCATACGGCGCGCATGCGCCGGGTTTACCGCGGACGCCGGGAGCAGGTACTCACCGCCCTGCAGGGTTTGGATGGTGCCCGGGTGCTACCCATGGACGGCGGCCTGCACGCGGTTCTTCACCTGCCCGGCATTGATTCTGCCCGGGGGAGGGGCCTTGAGGGTGAACTAGTTGAGGCCGCCCGCCTAGAAGGCGTGCTTGTGGCCCCGCTGGGGGATTACTGGTCAGCGCGGGCTGAGTCGGGCGAGGCCCTATACGGCTTGGTGCTTGGGTTTGGGGCCGTCAGTGACCGCAAGCTGGCTCTCGGTCTAGAGGGTTTGCGGCAGGTGTTGGAAGGTTACTCTGCTGGTCTAGGTGCCCATTCTGGCCGCTAGGACGTAACAGGCTGCCTGTGGCTCGGCGGCTTTCAGCTTGGCTGGTTAGACTGGTGGGGTGACTTTTGATTCTCAGCACTCCAATTCCCGGCACTCCGATTCCCAGCGCACCGACTCCGAGCTCTCTGACCCCCGCCATGCGTCCGGCGGGCGGCAACCGGACCCCAAGCGTCCTATGGATCCCGTTCTGGCAGCCGCCCTCACCGGCCCCACCCTGGTGCACGCCCTGGTTTTCCTGGCCTTCGGCCTCACCACGGTCTTTTGGCAGCAACCGACCCTGGGCGTCATTACTGTCATGCTGGGTCTTTACATGCTGGGCTATGCGGGGGCGTCCTATCTGACGGCCCAAACCCTGCGCCGCGTAGGGGACGCCAGCTCGGCCCAGGCCTTTACCTCCATCGCCCTGGTGCAGGCGGCCGGTGGCGTGCTGGCTTTTGTGGCCCCCCGCGGGGAGTTCTGGCTAACCCTGGTTGCCGCCTGCGTGCTGGGCTTGACCGGTGTGCTCAAACTGCTCGCCGGTATGCGTACTAAGGCAAGTAACCCGGCGGCCCGCGACTGGCAGCTTGAGGGTGCTATCGTGACGCTTTCGGCGGCAGCCCTGCCTGTGGTCTCTGAGATTGGTGACAAGGCCATTATGGGAACCGCCGGTGGTGGCGCCCTAGTGGCCGGTATTTTCTTGGTGATTGGTGCGCTGTCTTTGCGCGCGGACGCCCGTCGCGGCTAGAGGCTGTCGGGCAAAAGTGGTGCTCACCCCGTAGACTGGTGGAGAGTTTGTTTTCAGGAGGAATGGTCTTGGCTCAGAAGAGTGAATCACCCAATCGTGGGTTTAAGGCGCAGGTGCGCGGTCCGCTGATTATTGCGGCGGTCTTGGCCCTGGTGGCTTTCTTGGGCATCGTGGTTTTTGCAACCGGCGGTACAAATAACACCCCGAATGTGGTGCTGGCTTTGACCGTTGCTGGTGCTGTTTTTGTGGTCACCCTGGTCATGTGTGCAACCCTCATTCTGGTGGAGCGCCCCAACGACCCCGAGCTGGGTGAGGGTACCGGTATTAACCGGTCGTCTGCCAAGCTGTACGCTGAGGCCCGTGCTCGCCGCGAAGCCGAGGCCAAGCGCCGCGAGGCTGAAGAAAAGGAGCGCCTGGCCAAGCGTATTGACGAGGCTAACGCTGCCCAGGACGGCCAGCAATAAAACTGATTCCGTAAGGCAGAAGGGCCGGGGCGGGTACCAGTGGTGGTACCTGCCCCGGCCCTTTTATGGTTGAGGCACTGAGGTTCTAAAGCTCTAAAGACCTAAGGTGCCGGGCGCCCTAGGCTTTGGACTGCCCTATCCCTCGGGGCGCCCTAAATCTCGGGGTCGATGAAGACTCCGTCGAAGTAGGCCGCCAGGGCGGTGTGGTCGGTGAGGGGCAGGACTGCACCCACGTACTGGTCGGGGCGCACGATTACCACTACACCGTCCCGGGAGAGTTTGCGCTCTTCGAAGATGTCTTCATCGGGTAGGGCGCAGTAGATGTTCTCCCAGTACTCAAGCTGATAGGTGCCCACCAGGGGCCGGAAGGCCGCGGGGGTATCGGTGGTCTCGAACTCGGTGTAGTTCTGCTGGTAAATCACTACCGGCTCAATCAGGGCGTCGAAGTCAGCCCCCTCAGCCCGGTAACGGACAAATGGGGAAGCGGGGTCGCTGATAAGGAAGTCGCTGAGCTCTTTGACCTTTGACTCGGCGGACGCCGGGTGTGCAGCATCGGCGAAGACGTAGAGCCGGTAGCGGCCGTCAGCTACTGCTTCATGCCCCAGGTGGCGGGGGTAGGCGTTCTCGCGGCGGTTCACACGGGCTGAACGGAACCGCTTGCCCACGGGGAAGCCCTCAGCCAGGTGCTGGTGCTCGGTACCGCCGGTGATGAGGGAAGGCTTGTACTCGGTCATGAAACCGGCCGGGAACTCGGCGGTTTTCACGTAGAACTCTTCAAGATATTCGGGGCTGGGTAGGTCCTCGGGTTTGGTGGCCATGAGGGTGGACCACTCTTTATCGAAGTCAATCAGGTTCTGGGCGATTTCCTGACGTTCGCCGGAGTAGGTGTCGAGCAGGGCTTCGGGGGCGCGTCCTGAGAGCACATGGCCAAGCTTCCAGGCGATGTTGAAGCCGTCCTGCATGGAGACGTTCATGCCCTGGCCTGCCTTGGCTGAGTGGGTGTGGCAGGCGTCGCCGGTGATGAAGACGCGGGGGGTGCGGGTACCGCGGTCGCAGGTATCAACGTCGTCGAAGTGGTCGGTGAGGCGGTGGCCGACTTCGTAGACCGAGTGCCAGGCCACGTTCTTCACGTCGATAGAGTAGGGGTGGTAGATGGCGTTGGCGCGGTCGATGATTTCTTCAATGGGGGTGGAGCGTACGGCATGGTTGTCGTCGAGGGGGACTTCGCCCAGGTCAACGTAGACGCGGGCCAGGTGGCCGCCTTCGCGAGGGATATGCAGGATAGATCCCTTGGTAGAGGTGATAGCGCACTTCATGCGCCAGTCGGGGAAGTCTGTATTGACGACGACGTCCATGACGCCCCAGGCGTGGTTGGCGGCGTCGCCTGAGAGGGTGCGGCCAATGGACTTGCGGACGCCGGAGCGGGCTCCGTCGCAGCCGATGACGTACTTGGCGCGGACGGTGCGTTCTTCGCCGTAGTGTTCGCCGGTCGTATGGCGGACGGTGACTTTCACGGGGTAGTCGTGGTCTTCTTCAATGGTGAGCCCGAGGAACTCAATGCCGTAATCGGGGGTGATTTTGCCGGGGGAGTTGCGGGCGAAGTCGGCGAAGTAGTCGAGAATGCGGGCCTGGTTGATGATGAGGTGGGGGAATTCGCTGATGTTGTGGGGGTCGTCGGGGGTGCGGGTGGTGCGGACGATGTTGTCGGGGTTGGCAGGGTCGGGTTTCCAG
The DNA here is from genome assembly GCF_050689125.1 of Rothia sp. L_38. NCBI lineage: Bacteria > Bacillati > Actinomycetota > Actinomycetes > Micrococcales > Micrococcaceae > Rothia > Rothia sp. L_38. Next base: position 145,446 of record NZ_JBOEQD010000006.1, read on the forward strand.
AAGCTGGTTTCGGTGATGTGGTAGGCCTCGCGGATTACTTCTTCGGCGAAGCGGAAGGCCTGGAAGGTTTCGACGCTACGGGCCTGGATGCCGTCAGCTTGGCCGAGTTCGAGGCGGCCTGCCCGGCGTTCGATGATGCGGGTGTTGATCTGGGGGAATTGGGAGAGCTGGGCGGCGGCAATCATGCCAGCGGGGCCGGAGCCGACGATGAGGACGTCCATGGTCTCTGGTAGTTCATCTGCGCGGTTGATGCCGTAGCCTGCTGGGTCTTCAAGGCGGGGGTCGCGGGAAATGTAGCCGTTGTGGTGGAAATGCATGGTGCTCCTTAGGGAGTGGGTGCGGCGCTGCACCCCAGCAAAGATGTGATGGGTGACACTTGCTCTGAATCATATACGATATGCAGTGGGGGCGGCAAGGGTTGTCTGAGACTTATCGCGGGGTGGCTGTAAGCTTTTGCAAAAACCCCTTGCTGTGACGTGAGTTACTTGCTAGTGTGTGAAAATGATATACGATTTCAGACAAGGTTGATAGAGCTCAACGAGGAGACTCCATGACTGCTACCCCCTCCAACCGAGATTCCCTTCCCGTCACACCCGGCAAGATTATCGCCGTGCACGTGGCCTACGAATCGCGTGCAGCTCAGCGCGGGCGGCGTCCGGCTCAGCCCTCCTACTTCTTCAAGCCCACCAGCTCCCTGGCCGGCTCCGGTGCCCCCGTTGAGCGTCCGGAGGGTACCGAACTCCTTGCCTTTGAGGGAGAAATTGCCCTGGTCATCGGCACCCCTGCCCGCCACGTTTCCCTCGAAGACGCCTGGAACCACGTCGCCTATGTGACTGCCGCCAACGACCTGGGTATCTACGACTACCGCCCCGCCGACAAGGGCTCCAACGTGCGGTCCAAGGGCCGTGACGGCTACACCCCCCTTGGCCCCGGCCTCATCGACGCCCGTACGGTGTCAGAAGACCAGCTACGCATCCGCACCTGGGTTAACGGCGAACTCGTACAGCAGGACGACACCGCCGCGGCCAACATGATCTTCCCCTTCTCCCGGTTCGTCGCCGACCTCTCCCAGCACATGACCCTCGAAACCGGCGACGTCATCCTGACAGGCACCCCCGCAGGCTCCTCCGTCATTGTTCCCGGCGATGTCGTCGAAGTGGAAGTAGACGCCCCCACCGCCCCCGGAGCCCCCACCTCGGGCCGTCTCGTTACCCCCGTTATCGCAGGTCGAGGCGACTTCAACGAGTCCATCGGCACTCTACCCGCCGTTGACGAAAAGCAGACCGAAGAGGCCTGGGGCTCCCGCGAAGCTGCCGGGTTCCCCCCGCTGGAAGAACAAGAAAACTTGCAGGCCGCGTCCGCTCTGACCCCCGAACTCCGCCGCCTCCTGCAGGCCGTACCCACTGCCGGTCTATCGGCCCAGCTCCGCGCTCGCGGTCTCAACAACGTCGTTATTGAGGGCGTCTACCCCCAGACCCCCGGCACCAAAATCGTTGGCACCGCCAAAACCCTGCGCTTTGTGCCCAACCGCGAAGACCTCTTTAAGGCCCACGGCGGTGGCTACAACGCCCAAAAACGCTGCTTTGACGAGGTGGCCGAAGGAGAAATTATCGTCATTGAGGCCCGCGGGGAGTCCGGCTCCGGCACCCTGGGCGACATCCTGGCCCTGAGGGCGAAAGGACGCGGGGCCGCCGGCGTCATCACCGATGGCGGGGTGCGCGACTACGCGGCTGTCAAAGAAATCGGCCTGCCCGTCTTCACCCAGGGTCCCCACCCCGCTGTTCTGGGGCGTAAACACGTGCCCTGGGAAGTCGATGTGGCGGTGGCCTGTGGAAACGCCACCGTCCTGCCTGGCGATATCATCGTTGGTGATGACGACGGAGCCATCGTCATCCCGCCCGCTATCGCAGCCGAAGTTGCCCAAGCCGCCTTCGAAAAAGAACAGGAGGACGCCTGGGTCGCCGAACAGGTTGCAGCCGGTCACCCCGTCGATGGGCTCTTCCCACCCACCGGTAGCTGGAAAGAAAAATACAAAGCCTGGCTAGCTCAGAACCCACCAGCTCAGCCCTAACCCGCTAGGAACCACCGTGAACATCGATCTCTACCCCGGGCAGCCCATGCAGGTGACCCTCAACTACGAGAAGGGTCTATCTAAAGCCGAGACTGCCTACACCTGGGTCCGCGAAAAAATCGTGAACGGCGATTTTGCAGCTGGCCACCGCCTGGTGCTGGCCTCTATCGGCCGTGAACTCGATATGTCGGTGGTTCCTGTGCGAGAGGCTATCCGCCAGCTTGAAGCAGAAGGCTTGGTCACCTTCGAACGGAACGTAGGTGCCAGGGTCGCCATGGTTGATAGCTCCGCCTACGTGGAGAGCATGCAAACCCTTGGCATTCTAGAAGGGGCAGCCACCGCCCTAGCCCTGCCCCACCTGACCGCTGAAGACATTGCTGCGGCTCGCGACTACAACCGGCAGCTTGCCACCCTCCTTGAAGACTTTGACCCCAAAACCTTCACCGACCTCAACCACCGGTTCCACCAGGTTCTTACCCACCGCTGCCCCAACCAGCACCTCGTAGACCTGGTCGGGAGCGAATGGAACCGCCTCGGCAACCTGCGCGAATCAACCTTCTCTTTCGTGCCCGGCCGCGCTGCCGAATCGGTGGCAGAACACGAACGAATCATTGACCTCATCGACCGTGGCGAGTCAGCCCAGGCCATTGAACAGGCCGTGAGAGAACATCGCCAAGCGACCCTCACTAGCTACCTCAGCACCATCCCCGAGCCGGTATAACCAGCCCACCGGCGTCCGCCCCTCACACCGTACAAAGGAGTTACCCGTGAGCACCACTGAAACCACCCCCTCACCTGCTAAGCCCGCCGGCCTTCCCGAGCGTATCCAGCACTACATCAACGGCCAGTTCGTCGACTCCATCGACGGCGAAACCTTCGACGTGCTCGACCCCGTCACCAACCAGCCCTATATCCAGGCTGCCTCGGGCAAGAAAGAAGACATTGAGGCTGCCGTCGCCGCCGCCCGCACAGCCTTCACCGAAGGCCCCTGGCCCCGCATGCTTCCCCGCGAACGCGCCCGCGTGCTCATGAAGATTGCCGACATCGTCGAATCCCGCGAGGACGCCCTTGCCCAGATGGAATCCTTCGACTCCGGCCTGCCCATCACCCAGGCCAAGGGCCAGGCCCGTCGCGCCGCCGAAAACTTCCGCTTCTTTGCCGACCTCATCGTCGCCCAGACCGACGACGCCTTCAAGGTCCCCGGCCGCCAGGTCAACTACGTCAACCGCAAGCCCATTGGCGTCGCCGGCCTGATCACCCCCTGGAATACCCCCTTCATGCTGGAGTCCTGGAAGCTAGCCCCCGCCCTGGCAACCGGCAACACCGTCGTCCTCAAGCCCGCTGAATTCACCCCCCTTTCGGCCTCCCTCTGGGCCGGAATTTTCGAAGAAGCAGGCCTACCCGCAGGCGTCTTCAACCTGGTCAACGGCTTCGGTGAAACCGCAGGTGACGCCCTGGTCAAGCACCCCGACGTCCCCCTCATCTCCTTCACCGGCGAATCCAAGACCGGCCAAATCATCTTCGCCAACGCCGCCCCCTACCTCAAGGGCCTCTCCATGGAACTCGGTGGCAAGTCCCCGGCCATCGTCTTCGAAGACGCCGACCTCGAAACCGCCATCAACGCCACCATCTTCGGCGTCTTCTCCCTCAACGGCGAACGCTGCACCGCAGGCTCCCGCATCCTGGTCCAGCGCAGCATCTACGACGAATTCGTCGAACGCTATGCTGCCCAGGCCAAGCGCGTCAAGGTCGGCCTGCCCTCAGACCCCGCCACCGAAGTCGGCGCCCTGGTGCACCCCGAACACTACGAAAAGGTCATGTCCTACGTAGAAATCGGTAAGACCGAAGCCCGCCTCGTCGCCGGAGGCGAACGCCCCGCCGACTTCCCCGAAGGCAACTTCGTCCCCCCCACCGTCTTCGCCGACGTCGCCCCCGACGCCCGAATCTTCCAGAAAGAAATCTTCGGCCCCGTCGTCGCTATCACCCCCTTCGACACCGACGAAGAAGCCCTAGAACTCGCCAACAACACCAAGTACGGCCTCGCCGCCTACATCTGGACCTCCAACCTGCAACGCGCCCACAACTTCTCCCAGGCCGTCGAAGCAGGCATGGTCTGGCTTAACTCCAACAACGTCCGCGACCTCCGAACCCCCTTCGGTGGCGTCAAAGCCTCCGGCCTCGGCCACGAAGGCGGCTACCGCTCCATCGACTTCTACACCGACCAGCAGGCCGTCCACATCAACCTCGGCGAAGTCCACAACCCCGTCTTCGGCAAGGCCGACTAATACCCACCCCACCTCCGCGGCCGCCGGGTGCGCACCGTAGCCTCCCGGCGTCCGCCCCACCCAAGAAAGCAAAAACCCATGTCACCTACCTTTGTTGACTACCCCGTCATCGTTCCCGACGAGAACGCCCCCGACATCGTCCGCTGCGCCTCCATGGAACTGGTCGTCACCGACCTCGAACGCTCCCGCAACTTCTACGTCGATGTGCTCGGCCTGGTCGTTACCGAAGAAGACGACAACACCATCTACCTGCGCTCCCTGGAAGAATTCATCCACCACAACCTGATCCTGCGCAAGGGTGACGTTCCGGCTGTGGCGGCTTTCTCCTACCGCGTCCGCACCCCCGAAGACCTCGACAAAGCCGAAAAGTTCTACACCGCCCGCGGCTGCGACGTCCGCCGCAAGAAGGACGGCTTCGTCAAAGGCCTCGGCGACTCCGTGCGCGTGCTCGACCCCCTCGGCTTCCCCTACGAATTCTTCTACGACGTCGACCACGTCGAACGCCTAGCCTGGCGCTACGAACTCCACACCCCCGGCGCCCTCGTCCGTCTCGACCACTTCAACCAGGTCACCCCCGACGTCCCCAAAGCCATCGAATACATGGAAGACCTCGGCTTCCGCGTCACCGAAGACATCCAGGACGAAGCCGGCACCTCCTACGCCGCCTGGATGCGCCGTAAGCCCACCGTCCACGACACCGCCATGACCGGCGGCGACGGCCCCCGCATGCACCACGTCGCCTTTGCCACCCACGAAAAGCACAACATCATCGCCATCTGCGACAAGCTCGGCGCCCTGCGTCTCTCCGACCACATCGAACGCGGCCCCGGCCGCCACGGCGTCTCCAACGCCTACTACCTCTACCTACGCGACCCCGACGGCCACCGCGTCGAAATCTACACCCAGGACTACTACACCGGCGACCCCGACAACCCCCGCGTCACCTGGGATGTCCACGACAACCAGCGCCGCGACTGGTGGGGCACCCCCGTTGTCCCCTCCTGGTACACCGACGCCTCCCGCGTGCTCGACCTCGACGGCAACCTGGTACCCCTGGTAGAGCGCACTGATGACTCCGAAATGGAACAAACCATCGGCGCCGACGGCTTCTCCTACACCCGCGCAGGCGAAGAAGACATGCCCGACTGGAAGAAGGGCGAATACAAGCTGGGGCACCAGCTGTAGGGGTTTTCTATGCTCACCAAAGAACAGCTCACCAAAATTGCTGATGACTTGGCCGAGGCCGAGGCCAATCGCACCATGATTCCGCGCCTGACGGCCACCTACCCCGACATGACCGTTGAGGACTCCTACGCGGTGCAGAACATGTGGCGGGCCCGGGGCGAGGCTGCTGGCCGCCGCCTTATCGGCCGCAAAATCGGGCTGACCTCCAAGGTTATGCAAGAGGCCACCGGCATTACCGAACCCGATTACGGGGCGATTTTCGCCGACCAGGTTTACGAAAACGGCTCGGTTATCGAGCACTCCCAGTACTCCAACGTGCGTATTGAGGTTGAGCTGGCTTTTGTGCTCAAGGACGACCTGACCGGCCCCAACGTCACTATTTTCGACGTGCTGCGGGCCACCGAATATGTGGTTCCAGCCCTAGAGATTCTGAGCTCCCGCATCGAGATGGAGGGCCGCACCATCGTCGACACCATCAGCGACAACGCTGCCCTGGGCGCCATGGTCTACGGGGGCAACCCGGTTGACCCGGCCTCTATTGACCTGCGCTGGGTTTCAGCCCTGCTCTACCGCAACGAGCAGATTGAAGATACCGGGGTAGCCGCCGCCGTCCTTAACCACCCGGCCAACGGTGTTGCCTGGCTGGCCAACAAGCTGGCTGCCCACGGGGATTCCCTCACAGCCGGTGAGATTATTCTGGCCGGTTCTTTCACCAAGCCCATGTGGGTGCACCTGGGTGATACCGTCCACGCCGACTACGGGGACTTAGGGGCAGTAACATGTCGCTTCGTCTAGAGCCCCCTTTCGGTCGGTACCTACAGACCCTGGGCCGCCCGGCAGCGGGCATGTGGGTTTGCTCGGGTTCGCCGGTGGCCGCTGAAATCTGCGCGGGCTCCGGCCTGGACTGGCTGCTCATTGACGGTGAGCACGGGGTTGTCAGCCTGGAGACTGTGCAGCAGCTTCTGCAGGTCATGGCCGCCTACCCGGTGCAGACAATGGTGCGCCTGCCCTCCCTGGACGTTGTCGCTGTTAAGCAGTTCTTGGACGCCGGTGCCCAGAACCTGCTCATTCCCATGGTCGATACTGCCCAGATGGCCCAGGACGCGGTCGCTGCTACCCGTTACCCCCCGGCGGGGGTGCGCGGGGTGGGGTCTGCCCTGTCCCGTTCAGCCCGTTGGGGCGGGGTGCCCGGCTACCTGACTGAGGCCGAGAAGTACATTTCGCTTTTTGTGCAGATTGAGTCGGCGGCTGCCGTGGCGAATGCTGAAGAGATTTGTGCGGTGGACGGCCTGGCCGGGGTTTTCATCGGGCCCTCAGACCTGGCTGCCTCGATGGGGTTGCTGGGCCAGCAGAACCACCCGCAGGTGGTGGATGCCGTGAAGCGGGTTATCGAGATAGCTCGTGCTGCCGGGGTGAAGGTTGGCGTGAATGCCTTTGACCCGGCGCAGGCAGAGGACTACCTGGCTGCCGGTGCTGATTTTATTCTGGTGGCTGCTGACGTGCAGCTTCTGGCTTTAGAGTCTAAGAAGCTGGCTGCCCGCTTTGTCCAGGACGCCACCCCCGGCTCCGCCGACGTAGGATACTAGGTACCTAGTCAGAAAGGATTGATGGAGTCTACCCAGGATATGCCTCTGGCTGCCTTTGAGGGTTACTTGCTGGAACATAATCTGGTGGGTGGTGAACCTCAGGTGGTGACGATTACTTTCCATATGACTAGATGAACGGGGCAGGAATGGCCTGGAAGTCATGATTTGGTTTTACTCGCTCATCAAGAAGTCTTATGTGCCGATGCAGGATATTTTTTGGACTGACTACTAACTCTACTTTTCACACATGTAACATGAAGCTCATAGGGTGATTCACACCAGCCATCGCGTAAGTAGCTTCGTTGAGAGTATGCTTCGCCCCAGATTTTTGAATAAACCTCAGCGTTATTTTTGAAATATCTGTGGGCGGGCTGAATCTGCGCCCGCCTAATACCTAGAATGATGAAAGTAAATATTCAATCTAGGAGGGGAGCACTGTGTCGTCTACCGCTATCTCTGAAGAAGTTGTCCAGAAAGTCTTAGATTTTTACAAGAACAAGGAAATCCACCGCCGTATTCATGCCGACCGGGTCCCTAACTTCTGGTCCATTATTGAATATGGCCGTAAGTCCTACGAGACCCGCTATTCCCGTATGCTGCGATGGCTTCTGGACCCGACTGAAAACCACGGGCTGAAGGACAGGTTCTTCAAGGCCTTGATGAAGGAAATCAAGGGTGAAGGTCTACCTCTAATGGACCTTAAGAAAACTAAAACAGAAACCGAGGCTTTGGCCAATCTCGATATTCTCTTTGTCTCTGAAGACCCCAAGCTGACCCTAACCATTGAGGCAAAGCACTATGCAACGGAGCACAGCTCTGGCGAGTACGACTCTCAGTTAGAGAAGTATTTTGACGCAATCCACAAACAGTACCCCGACTACCAGAATCACTTTATCTACCTCACCATTGCTGGAAATCCGCCTGAAAAGACCGATAGGAACAAGGACAAGGACTACCTCCAGCACTATAAGACTCTCAGTTTTGAGCAGCTCTCCGAACTCCTAATCGATCTTGAGCAGGCTGCGGAGTCTTTGGACACAGCCAAGATTATTCGTGATTTCCGCTGGGACGTGAAGAAATCAATCGAAAATCATGACTCTAATGTTCGGGAAATCGTTGAGAGCTACGGCTTCAAGGAGGTCCGGGGACAGCTAGTAGCATTCAGTAGCTATCTTGAAGGTGAAAGCGATGAGTTCAGAGAGGACATTGAACGGAAGCTTCCACAGGATATTCAAAAGCGTTACCTGGTAGAAGCTATTAGTCTGATTCTGGATAATATCAGTCTCCAAGATCATACCCCCTCACCTGTAGCACAGAAACTCGCCGGGATGATTTTTAAAAAGCTCACTGACGCTGAAAAGACCTTGGAACTCAAGGAACTCCTGGGGGAAGAATTCGATGACTTTATCTATAAGAAGGCACAATCAACCCGGCACCCCGGTCAGGGCGTGCGCTTGAAGCTGGCCGATGCAGACTACTTCTACAGTATTTATCTCTCTAGCGGCAAGGCCAAAAAGAACCAAAAGAACAAGGAACGCAAGACCATTTTCCCCAACGACGGAATACATATCGATATGTATCATCTTGATGCAGAGAAAAAGGAACCTGTGGGCGTGCGCCTCAACCCCGATAACTTCCGGATTGATATTCGGGATCTGCTTCAGCACAAGAGCTACTCCTGCCTCGGTATTGAGGATGTAGCAGACTTCCTCACCTCCGAGGAAAAGGTGCAGCACTTCCTGGACAGCCTGCCTAAGTACCTGGCTGAGTCCATCAAGGAACGCAAGAAGCAGCTAACTTCCTAGTCCTAGGGTAGAGAAACAGCCTACCCTCTGAGACAAAAGAGTGGGCTTTTACCCGGTGGATAACTGTTGACAGCGGTGTCCCCGGTAGGCCAAACCGATGAGTGGAAGTACCTCGGCGCAGGTTCTACCGTGCTTGTTTCTTCGAGACCAGAGCAGTAAGTAATAGCCCTGGCTACAGCAAAGATCAGGGGCAGGATGCATACCTAAGAGTATGAGGAAATCAGCCCCAATATTAGGGTCTGAAGATTCGCGCACACTTCCGTCAATGAGGCGGCTTATTCATAAGGAGTAGAACCTGTCAGGTAGATAACGGCTCCGCCGACGTGGGCTACTAGGGCTGAATCCAGCGTCCTTGCTCCTCGGTGAAAGTAAGAAAAAACTTCATGAGCACGTGCAAAGAACGTACTCATGAAGTTTTCTCTTACTCTCGATAAAAAGCTACTTACCCCGAAAAACCGGCGTCCGCTTCTCCGTGAAAGCCGCGAACCCCTCGGCGTAGTCCGCAGAGGAGCACAGGTCGCCCTGGGCCTTGTTCTCAGCTTCAATAGACTCCCAGAGGCCCACCCGGGCGTCGCGCACCTGGGCCACCAGCTGCTTCGATGCCACAAAGGCCCCGGTTGCCCCAGCCGCCACCTTGGCCACCTTCTCGCGGGTAAAGTCCAAGAGCTCCTCGGCGGGAACAGCCCGGCTAAAGAGCCCAGCAGCCACCGCCTCAGCCCCAGAAATCAGGTCAGCCGTATAAATCAGGTCCAGGGCCCGGTGGGCACCCAGCCGCTCCACAAAGAGGGCGTGCCCACCAGAATCCAGGGTGGCGCCCAGATTGGCAAAGGGGGAGCCAATCTTGGCGTTCTCAGCCACATAGACCACGTCCGTCGCAATAGCCAGACCCAGCCCAACGCCCAGGCAGGGGCCTTGCACCGCCGCGAAAGTCGGGGCAGGGAAGGTGCTTATCTTCTTCAGCAGCGGGGTTACCTGACCGGCCAGGTAGCCGTAGGCGTCGTCCTCAGCAGGCACCAGACCGGCGATGTCGCGCCCGGCGCAGAAACCGCGCCCCTCCCCGCGCAGAAGCAGGGCGCGGACGCCTGCCGCAGCCGCCTCGTCGTAGGCGGCAGAAAGCTCGGCCAGGGCAGCCTCGTTCACGGCGTTCATCTTTTCGGGGGCGTTCAGCACAACCTCGGCAACGGCGCCCTCAATGGTCAAATCAATCAAGGCTACACCCTTCCTAAGCGTCGAAGTCCACGGTCACGGCGTCGGAGCAGGGGCGGGTCTGGCAGGTGAGAATGTAGCCGGCCTCGACCTCGTCCTTTTCCAGGGCGTAGTTTTCTTCCATCTTCACGTCACCTGAAACAACCTTGGCGCGGCAGGTTCCGCAGACGCCACCGGCACAGGCGAAGGGCACATCAGCACGCACGCGCAGGGCGGCGTTAAGAATGGTTTCGTTGGCAGAGATGGGGGACTCAACGGAGGACGAGGTGCCGTCCAGGTTGAAGGAAATAGCGTAGTTGGCACCAGACGGGTCAGCTTCCACGGCCCGGCCCTGCTGGCCTGCGGGGGCTTCAGGCTTGCCGGTGGTGAAGAGTTCGAAGCGGACGTCGTCCTCGCGCACACCGCGCTCGGCTAGGGTGTCGCGGCAGAGCTGCACCAGCTCGAAGGGGCCGCAGAGGAACCACTCGTCGGCCTTGTCCACCTGAATGACGTGGTCCAAGATAGCGTTGAGCTTCTCATCGTCGATGCGGCCGCTCATGAGCGGATTGATCCGCTGTTCACGCGAGAGCACATGGTGGACGGCGAAGCGGGTGGGGTAGCGGTCCTTGAGGTCGCCGATTTCTTCGGCGAACATGACGTCCATGGCGGACTTGTTGGCGTAGACCAGGTCAAAGGTGCTGGTGGGGCTGGCTTTGAGCACGGTGCGGGCGATGGCGATGATGGGGGTGATACCGGAACCGGCGGCGAAGGCGACCATGTGCTCACCCCCTGCCGCGGCGGCGTCCTCAGCGATTTTGTCGGGGTCGTTGAGGCTGGTGATGGTGCTCTTGGAGACGAAGGCACCCTGGGGGTTCATGACGTCAATCTGGTAGCCGGGTTCGAGGGTGTCGTTGGCCCAGTTGGAGAAGAGGCCGCCGAAGTCGCGTTTGATGGCCACGCGGATTTCGCCGGGGACGGGCTCGGCGCAGATGGAGTAGGAGCGGCGGACTTCTTGCCCGTCAATCTGGGCGCGTAGGGCGACGTACTGGCCGGGCAGGTAGTCGTAGTCGGCGGCGAGTTCGTCGGGCACAGCGAAGGTGACTTCAACGGAGTCTTTGGTGAGTTTACGGACGCCCGCCACGGTCAGCGTGTTAAAGGTGGCGCGGCGGCGGGTGCTGGTGTCGGTCATGGCGTCTTCCTCGGGTCTAGTGAATCTTGAAGTAGTCGAAGGGCTCGGAGCAGGCCTGGCACTGGTAGAGGGCCTTGCAGGAGGTGGAGCCGAAGCGGGTGAGTTCGCGGGTGGCCAGGGAGTGGCAGCGGGGGCACTTGACGGCCAGACCCAGGCTTACGGGGCCCGCGGCAGCTGTGCCGGTGGGCGGGGCGATGCCGTACTCGGCAAGGCGGGCCTTGCCGGCCTCGCTCATCCAGTCGGTGCTCCAGGCGGGGGAGAGGACGGTTTCAACGCGCGGGGCCGGGTAGCCCTGGTCGGTGAAGACCCGGCGGACGTTGGTGGTGATAGCGTCCATGGCCGGGCAGCCGGAGTAGGTGGGGGTGATGACAACCACCGGCTGGTCGCCCTCGTAGCGGGTGGCCCGCAGAATCCCGAGGTCTGCGGTGGAGAGAACTGGGATTTCGGGGTCGGCTACGCGGGCGGCAAGTTCCCATAAGGCGGAGTCAGAACCGGCCGGGGCGGGCACAGAGCTCTCGGTTTCTAGGGCTGGAGCGGTGTAGCCGGAGTCGGCGTCGAAGCCAAAGCTGAAGTCGACTCCGGCGCTGGCCTGCTCGCTGGTGAGAGAGTCGCCCTGGTGCTGGTGGGGCGGACGGTTGCTGCGGCTATTCACGGGGCACCTCCTTGTGCTGGCCTACTGGGAATTACCAGGTGGCGCCGGGGTGGGCGCGGGCCAGGACCTGCATTTCTGCCAGGATGTGGCCGCGGGCCTCGCTCATGACGCCGGAGCGGTCGCCGCCGCGGGCCTGGGGCACGTCGGGTACCTTCAGCTGGGCTTCTTCGATGATGGCGTGCAGGCGCTTTTCGAAGTTCTCGCGCAGGGTGGAGGGGAGCACGGCGATGCCCGGTAGGGCCGCTGCGTCGTCGAAGTCGTAGAAGAGTTCGTCGATGTAGGGCCACATGTAGTAGAGGCCCTCTTGCATGCGGCGGTTAGATTCTTCGGTGCCGATGCCCAGTCGCAGAGCCCAGGCGGTGGCGTGGTCCTGGTGGTAGGCGACCTCTTTGAGGGCCTTGGCTGCGATGGCGGCCAGGGTGGGGTCTTCAGACTTCACCAGGGCTGAGTAGAGCTCGTACTGGTAGTAGCTGAAGATGAGCTGGCGGGCGATGGTCTGCCCAAAATCACCGTTTTCTTGTTCTGCCAGGCGGGCTGAGCGGAACTCTTCTTCGTCGCGGAAGTAGGCCAGATCGTCCTCGGTCTTACCCCAGGCGGTACCCGCGTAGGTGAGGAAGAAGCGGGCGTGGCCGATCAGGTCGAGGGCGATGTTGCCCAGGGCGATGTCTTCTTCGAGTTCGGGGGCCCGGGAAATCCAGTGGGCCAGGCGCTGGCCCAGCATGAGGGCGTCGTCGCCCAGGGCCAGGGCGTAGCGGGCTACCTCTTCGCTGGCCTGCACACCGGAAGCTGCGATATCTTCGGCGACGATGGATTCGCCCTCGCTGTGGCGGGTCGCTGATTCGAAGGATGCGTAACTCATAGGTGCTTTACCCCTTCGCTCTTGGTGTAGTAGGTGGCGTGGCGGTAGCTCTTGCCCTGGGATGATTCAAAGAAGCCGCCCTTGGAGTCGGGATCGGAGGCCAGGATAGCTTCGGCGGGTACAACCCAGACGCTGGTGCCCTCGTTGCGGCGGGTGTAGAGGTCGCGGGCGTTGCGCAGGGCCATGGTGGCGTCGGGGGCGTGCAGGGAGCCTGCGTGCACGTGGGAGAGGCCGCGGGATGAGCGGACGAAGACCTCCCAGAGGGGCCATTCGTTGGATTCTGGCAGATGGGCGATGTTCTCGGTCATGGTTAGGCTCCTAGCAGTTCGGAGTGCTGTTCTGCGGTTTTGCGGGCGTATTCGGCGGCGGCTTCGCGCACCCAGGCCCCTTCTTCGTGGGCGGCACGGCGGCGCTGCATGCGCTGGACATTGCAGGGGCCGTTACCCGAGATGACGGAGTTGAACTCGTCCCAGTCCAGGGGCCCGTAGTCGTAGTGGCCGCGTTCTTCGTTCCATTTGAGGTCGGGGTCGGGCAGGGTGAGGCCGAGGGCCTCTGCCTGGGGGACCAGCATGTCGATGAAGCGCTGGCGTAGTTCGTCGTTGGAGAAGCGCTTGATGTTCCAGGCCATGGACTGCTGGGAGTTGGGGGAGTCGGCGTCCGGCGGGCCAAACATCTGTAGGGCGGGGCCGTAGAAGCGGTTGACGGCGTCCTGGGCCATTTTCTTCTGGGCAGGGGTGCCGTGGGAGAGTTCGTAGAGGATTTCCCAGCCCTGGCGCTGGTGGAAGGATTCTTCCTTGCAGATACGCACCATGGCTCGGCCGTAGGGGCCGTAAGAGGCGCGGCAGAGGGGCACCTGGTTGCAGATAGCGGCCCCGTCGACCAGCCAGCCGATAGCACCCATATCTGCCCAGGTGCGGGCGGGGTAGTTAAAGATAGAGGAATACTTAGCGCGGCCTTCGAGCAACTGCTCATTGAGGATGTGGCGGGGGGTGCCGAGGGTTTCGGCAGCGGAGTAGAGGTAGAGGCCGTGACCGGCTTCGTCCTGCACCTTAGCCATGAGAATGGCCTTGCGCTTGAGGGAGGGGGCGCGGGTAATCCAGTTGGCTTCGGGCTGCATGCCGATGATTTCGGAGTGGGCGTGCTGGGAGACCTGGCGGGTGAGGGTCTTGCGGTACTTTTCGGGCATCCAGTCGCGGGGTTCGACGCGGGAGTCGTCGGCGATGAGCTTGTCGAAGTAGGCCTGCTCGGCTTCTTCGTTGAGGACGTTCTCGCCCGCCTGGGCGGGGGCGTCGGCGACGGGGGAGAGGTCGGGGTTCTTCGTCGTTGAAGTCATGTCTGGCTCCTTGCGGGTGCGGGCTGCTCGGGGCGAGGCAGCCCCATCTGCGCTAATTACTGACCGTTCGTTCAGAATATAGTCTTGAGCGCATCATGGTCAAGCGTAATCTTGGGATTGGCCTCTATGCACCCGTCTAATTTTTCTGTATCGTGTGAGCTGATGCACAGAAATCTGTGCGCCCTCATGGAAGGAGGCTTCGATGACGAAGCAGTTAACCCACTACGTCGGCGGCGCCCATCGCCCCGGAACCTCAGGTCGTTTCGCCGATGTCTACAACCCCAGCACCGGCCAGGTGCAGGCCCAGGTGCCCCTGGCGTCCGCTGACGAGGTGCGCGATGTTATCGCCAACGCCGCAGAAGCCCAGGCCAAGTGGGCTGCTACCAACCCCCAGAAGCGCGCCCGTATTCTGCACCGCTTCGTGGACCTGGTCAACCAGAACGCCGACGAACTGGCCGAGATGCTTTCGCTCGAACACGGCAAGACCGTAGCCGACGCCCACGGTGATATCCAGCGCGGCCTTGACGTCGTCGAATTTGCCACCGCCGCCCCCCACCTGCTCAAGGGCGAATACTCCGACTCCGTAGGTACTGGCATCGACGTGTACTCCATGCGTCAGCCCCTGGGTGTGGTCGCTGGTATCACCCCCTTTAACTTCCCGGCCATGATTCCCCTCTGGAAGTGCGGCCCCGCAATCGCAGCCGGTAACGCCTTCGTCCTTAAGCCCTCAGAACGTGATCCCTCCGTGCCCCTGCGCCTGGCTGAGCTCTGGACCGAGGCCGGCCTGCCCGACGGCATCTTCAACGTGGTCAACGGCGATAAGGAGGCCGTTGATACCCTGCTCGATGACCCCCGCATTAAGGCCGTCGGCTTCGTTGGCTCCACCCCCATCGCCCAGAGCATCTACGAGCACGCCGCCCGCACCGGCAAGCGCGCCCAGTGCTTCGGCGGTGCCAAGAACCACCTGATCATCATGCCCGACGCAGACCTCGACCAGGCGGCCGACGCCCTAATCGGCGCAGCTTTCGGCTCTGCCGGTGAACGCTGCATGGCTATCTCGGTGGCCGTGCCCGTTGGCCAGGCCACCGCTGACGCCCTGGTTGAAAAGCTGGTCGAGCGCACCAAGACCCTCAAGGTCGGCCACGCCCTTGACCCCGAGGCAGACTTCGGCCCCGTCGTTGCGGCCAGCGCCCTCGAACGCATCGAAGGCTATATCGCCGCCGGGGAGAAGGAAGGCGCTGAGCTACTGGTGGACGGACGCGGCGTTAAGGTCGAAGGCCACGAGGGCGGCTACTACGTCGGCGCTACCCTCTTCGATAAGGTCACCACCGATATGTCCATCTACCGCGAAGAAATTTTCGGCCCCGTCCTTTCCGTGGTGCGCGTCGATGACTTTGAAGATGCCCTGGCCCTGCCCACCAACCACGAGTTTGGCAACGGCGTTGCCATCTACACCCGCGACGGTGATACCGCCCGCGAATTCGCCCGCCGCGTCGATGTGGGTATGGTAGGTGTGAATGTGCCGATCCCCGTGCCGATCGCCTACTACACCTTCGGCGGCTGGAAGGCCTCCGGCTTCGGCGACCTCAACCAGCACGGGCCCGACGCCTTCCGCTTCTACACCAAGACCAAGACGGTAACATCCCGCTGGCCCTCAGGCATTAAAGAGGGCGCCAGCTTCGTCATGCCCACCGGCAACTAAAGGAGGCCCACCGTGACCGATACGCCCGGCACCCAGCCGACCGAGAGCGTCCTGACCGAAAAGCGCGGCAGCCTGGGGGTTATCACCCTCAACCGCCCGCGCGCGGTCAACGCCCTCAACGCCGAGATGATGGAGCTGATGAACGCAGCCCTGGACGACTTCGAACAGGACGCCGGCATCACCGCCGTGCTCCTGCGCGGCGCCGGTGAACGGGGTCTTTGCGCAGGCGGTGACGTGGTAGCCCTCTACAAGGCCACCGGCGAAAACCCAGATCAGGGCGTGGACTTCTTCCGAGTGGAATACACCCTGGACCTGCGTATTTCCCGCTACCCCAAGCCCTTCATCTCCCTCATGGACGGCCTGGTGCTGGGCGGCGGCGTGGGCGTCTCAGCCCATAGCTCCCACCGCATCGTCACCGAACGCACCCGCACCGGCATGCCCGAAACCGTCATCGGCTTCTGCCCCGACGTGGGCGGCCTCAACATCCTGGCCCGCGCCCCGCAGAACCTGGGCACCCTCATGGCCGTCACCGGCCTGCACGTGACCGGGGCGGACGCGCTCGCCGTCGGCATGGCTGATTATTTCGTGCCGTCTGAGAAGCTTGATGACCTGGTCGCTGCCCTTGAGAAGGTCGAGGGGGCGGACGCCGTCACCCGCGTTATCGAGGGCTTTGCAGCTGACGCACCTCCCTCCCAGCTCGTGGAGAACGCCCACTGGATTGAGGGTGCTTTTGCCGCCGATACCGTTGAGGAGATCCTTGAGAAGGTCCAGGCGGTGGCTGATTCGGGGGCGGACGGCGCCGAGTTCGCCGGTACGGTTCTGGCGGCCCTGCAGAAGAATGGGCCGACCGGCATGAAGGTGGCCCTGGAGGCCGTGCGCCGGGCCGGTAGCCAGAGCCTGGCAGAAACCCTGAACCAGGACTTTGTGACCTCCTGTAACGCCCTGGCCCATCACGATATGCGCGAGGGTATCCGGGCCCAGGTGGTCGATAAGGACCGCAACCCGCAGTGGTCCCCTGCCAGCCTGGCGGAGGTCTCGCGCGAGAGCATCCTGGCCTTCTTCACCCCCACGAAGGCGGGGGAGCTGGGGCTAGCCTAAAGACGCAGTTACCCCACCACGAATGTGACTCATATTCCCGAAAGGGTGTTGTTTTAACGCCCGCTTGGGAATATGAGTCACATTCGTTGTAGAGAAAGATAGCTCGCCTAGCCCTTGAGGTCTGGGAAGTCCGTGTCGGCGAACTCGTGGCCGTAGCCCTCGGTGGTGGTGCGGGCGGCCAGAGCTGCTGCGGTCTTCTCGCCGTGGCGGCCGTGGAACTCGTTCTCACGGGCCCGCAGTTCCACACGGCGAATCTTGCCCGAAATAGTCTTGGGCAGCTCGTAGAACTCGATGCGGCGCACCCGCTTGTAGGCAGCCAGGTGGTCGCGGGCGTACTTGAGAATATCCTTCGCGGTCTCAGCCGTTGGCTCATGCCCAGCGGCCAGCACAATGTAGGCCTTGGGCACAGCCAGGCGGATCTCGTCGGGTGACGGCACGACCGCAGCCTCAGCCACAGCCGGGTGCTCAATGACCACGGACTCCAGCTCAAAGGGGGAGAGCTTGTAGTCGGAGGCCTTGAAGACGTCGTCGGCACGGCCTACATAGGTGAGCACCCCGTTCTCGTCCCGCTCGGCAATATCGCCGGTGTGGTAGAAGCCCCCGCGCATGGTGTCCTCGGTTTTTTCGGGGTCCCCCTTGTACTGGGTCATGAGGCCCAGTGGGCGGGCATCGCCCAGGCGGATGCAAATCTCACCCTCGGTTTCAGAAATCTCATCGGTAGCCGGGTCAATCAGCACAATGTCGTAGCCGGGCAGGGGCTTGCCCATAGCACCAATCTTGATGGGCTGGCCGGGTGTATTGGCAATCTGCACGGTGGACTCGGTCTGCCCAAAGCCGTCTCGAATATCCACACCCCAGGCGGTTTTCACCTTGGAAATTACTTCGGGGTTCAGCGGTTCACCTGCGGCAACGACCTTGGTGGGCGGGGTTGCCAGCTGGCTCAGGTCAGCCTGAATGAGCATGCGCCAGACGGTGGGCGGGGCGCAGAAGCTGGTGACCCCGAACTTTTCCATGTTCTGCATGAGGGCGGCAGCGTCGAAGCGGGAGTAGTTGTAGATAAAGACGGTTGCCTCAGCAATCCAGGGGGTAAAAATGTTGGACCAGGCGTGCTTGGCCCAGCCGGGTGAAGCCACATTCAGGTGCACGTCACCGGGGCCCATACCAATCCAGTACATGGTCGAAAGGTGGCCCACCGGGTAGGAGGTGTGGGTGTGCTCCACCATCTTGGCCCGTGAGGTGGTGCCCGAGGTGAAGTACCAGAGCAGGGGCTCGTCGCCCCGGGTGGGGACATCCGGGGTGAAATCGGTGGGAGCGGACGCCGCGTCCAGGTAATTCAGGTGGGGGTGCTTGGTCAGGGCCCCCTCAGTCTTACCGTCTGTTTCAATCACGGTGAAGTTACCTTCAACCCGCTCGAACTTGGGCGCGTTCTTGCTGTTGGTAATCACCCACTCAACCGTGCCACGGCTAATGCGTTCATCGAGATCAACGGGTTCAAGCATCTCGGTGGAGGGTATGAGAATAACGCCTAGTTTGATACCGGCCAGCATGAGCTCCCAGAGCTCCACCTGGTTGCCCAGCATGAGAATTACCCGGTCACCGCGCTTCACGCCTACCGACCGTAGCCAGTTGGCTACCTGTGATGAGCGCTGAGACATTTCTGCATAGCTCACGCTCACGCTGGAACCGTCTTGTTCCGCGATAATCAGGGCGGGGGCGTCCTTGCGTTCCTCGCTAGCAGCTACCTGATCAAACCAGTCGAGGGCGAAGTTGAAATGCTCAAACCGGGGCCAGGTGAACTGTTCGCGCGCGGCGGCATAGTCCTCGCGCAGGGCGACAAGCTGATCGCGAATGGTGCGGAACTCTTCGGTAACGCTCATGAGTAACCTCTTTCGGCAATAAACCACACAAAAATAGTGGCATGGGTCACGATAGGGTGCTGTGAGTCACTATAGGGGAGGGGTGGCACCCCTGCCAAGACCCTGTGGAAAAATCAACGACAGCAAGCCTGTCTGTGCGTAACGAACCAATTAATTCCCTCAAAAGCTACCCGGCAGCCCCCAAGGTGGAGTACATTCAGAGCTAAATATGGCTTGACTCACACAAAAAGTGCGGGTGAACCCCGCCCGTGAGTTGCACACGACGACGTTGCACAGGAGAGCTACCCTATGAACACCCACATCCGCGGAATGGTCAAAAACCCACCCGAAAAGCCCCTGCCCTTCCCCGACATCGACCCCTTCGGCGTCCTCAACCTGCTGCCCGACCACGAAAAAGAGTGGTTCTTGCGCATCCGCACCTACCTGCAAGAAGAAGTACGCCCCCAAATCGTTGACTACTGGAACACCGAAGAATTCCCCCTGCACCTGCTCGAAGGCATGGCCGAGGTGGGGCTGGCTCGCCTCGAAACCAGCGGCACCTCCTGGCTCTTCCGCGGTCTGGTCTACGCAGAAGTGACCCGGGTGGACGTCTCGCTCTCAGCCCTGGTCGGTATTCACAACGAGCTGGTGCTCGGGATGATCAATATTCTCGGCTCTGACGAGCAGAAAGCTGAGATGCTCTCGAAACTCGAAAGCTTTGAACTCACCGGCGCCTTTGCCCTGACCGAGCCCGACCATGGCTCCGATATCGCCGGCGGCCTCGAAACCAGTGCCACCTTTGACGGCGAAAACTGGGTCATCAACGGCGAAAAACGCTGGATTGGCATGGGTACCATCGCCGACTTCGCCCTGGTCTGGGCCCGTGATACCGCCGACCAGCAGATTAAGGCCTTCATCGTACCCACCGACGCCCCCGGCTATGAGGCCGAGAAAATTCGCAACAAAATCGGCCTGCGCGTCATGCAGAACGCCCACATCACCCTCACCGACGTGAAGGTGCCCGCTAGCGCCCACCTGCCCGGGGCCGTCAACTTCGACGCCGCCAACGAGATGCTGCGCAACTCCCGCGCCTGGGTGGGCTGGCAGGGCTACGGTATTCAGCTGGGTATCTTCGATATCGCCCGCGACTACGCCATCACCCGCCAGCAGTTCGGCAAGCCCCTGGCTAAGTTCCAGCTCATCCAAAAGAACATCGCAGAAATTATGAGCAACACCCAGGCAGCCCTGGGGCTCATGATGAACTGCGCCCGCATGCAAGAAAACGGAACCCTCGATATGGTTCACGCCGCCATGGCCAAGGCCACCACCACCAAGTTGGCCCGGCAGAGCGCCTGGCTGGGCCGGGAAATCCAGGGTGGCAACGGCATGACCACCGACTACGAGATGGCCAAGTTCTTTGGGGACGCCGAAATCCTCTACACCTACGAGGGCACCTACGAAATCAACTCCCTCATCGTGGGCCGGGCCCTGACCGGCTACTCAGCCTTCGTCTAAAACCCTCACCTCCCACCTGAAAGAGAGCACCATGGATCTCACCAACACCACCGCCCTGGTCACGGGCGCAGCCTCGGGTATCGGAGCAGCAACCGCCCGCGCCCTGGTTGCCCGCGGCGTGTACGTCTACGGCCTCGACCTTCCCGCCGGTATCGAGAAGGCCGGGGAGGTTGAGGGCGTCACCTTCCTGCCCGGCGACGTCACCGACTACGCTGCCGTTGAAGCTGCCTTCGAACGGGTGGGGCAGGACGAGCGCCCCCTGCGTACCGTAGTCAACTGCGCCGGTATCGCCCCGGGGGCCCGCGTCCTCTCCAAAAGGGGGCCGCACGACCCCGCCCTCTTCGCTAAAACCGTCAGCATTAACCTCAACGGCACGTTCAATGTGCTCACGGCCGGGGCGGCCCTGATGGCCGCCCAGGAGCCGGTGGAAGGCACAGCCGGGCGGGGCGTCATTATCAACACCGCCTCTATCGCCGCCTATGAGGGGCAGATTGGTCAGATAGCCTACGCGGCATCAAAGGGCGGGGTCGTAGCCCTGACCCTACCCGCGGCCCGAGATCTGGCCAGCTCAGGAATTCGCGTGAACACTATCGCCCCGGGCATCGTGGACACCCCGCTCATGGCTGGCATTACCGAAGAGTTCCGCGAAGAACTCGCTCAAAACGTACCCTTCCCGCAGCGCCTCGCGGCCCCCGCTGAATACGCCGACCTGGCTGTTTTTATCGCCGAGCATGACTACATCAACGGCGAAACAATCCGCATGGACGGCGCCCTGCGCATGGCCCCCCGCTAGGCCGCACCCCGGAACCGACGAGACAGAATAGCCCACCTTATAAGGGAGAAGAAGATGACCACCACACCCACTATCGCTTTTATCGGCCTGGGGCACATGGGCGGCTACATGGCAGCCAACCTGGTTTCTGCAGGCTACACCGTGCACGGCTTCGACCTAGTGCCCGCAGCGCTCGATGCCGCCCGTGACCGCGGAATCCAGGTCGCTGCCAGCGGTGAAGAAGCCGTTGCCCAGGCCGATATCGTCATCACTATGCTGCCTGCTGGCCAGCACGTTCTGGGAGCCTACGGCGGACGCGAGGGGCAGGGAGGTCTGCTAGCTGCGGCCAAGCCCGGCACCCTCTTCGTGGACTGCTCCACCATCGAGGTAGAGCACGCCCGCCAGGCAGCCGACCTAGCTGTGCAGGCCGGCATGCGGGCCGTCGATGCCCCGGTCTCCGGCGGTATGGTGGGGGCCGAACAGGGCACCCTCACCTTCATGGTGGGTGGCGCTGAGGCGGACGTAGAGCAGGTGCGCCCCCTGCTTGAGGTGATGGGCAAGAAGGTGGTGCACTGCGGTACCAATAGCACCGGCCAGGCCGCCAAAATCTGCAATAACATGCTGCTGGGCATCACCATGGTGGGCGCCTCCGAGGCCTTCGTGCTGGGCGAGCGTCTGGGGCTCGACGCCCAGGTGCTCTACGACGTCATTTCCACTTCGTCCGGCTACTGCTGGGCGGTCAACGTCAACTGCCCGGTGCCCGGTCCCGTGCCCGGGTCGCCCGCTAACCGCGACTACGAACCGGGATTCGCTACCGCCCTCATGAGCAAGGACATGGGCCTGGCAGTTGCTGCCCTCGACACCGCAGGGGTTAACGGCGAACTCGGCAAGCACGCCGCAGATATCTATACTCACCTGGTAGAAGAAGGGCGTGGCACCAAGGACTTCTCAGATGTCATTAACGCCATTCGCGAGGCCGACGGCTCACCCGTCTCCGGTATCTAATCCGCCCACAGCAAGGAGAAACACCCGTGACTACCTACGAGAACATTCTGGTTGAAACCCGCGGCCGGGTGGGGCTGATTACCCTCAACCGTCCCAAGGCCCTCAATGCCCTCAACGATGCCACCATGCGCGAGGTTGTTGCCGCCGCAACCGACTTTGACCGCTCACCCGAGGTGGGGGCCATCGTCCTGACCGGTAGCGAAAAAGCGTTTGCCGCTGGCGCCGATATCAAGGAGATGTCGTCCCAGACCTACGCCAGTATGTACGCGGCCGACTGGTTTGCCCACTGGGACAACCTCACCCGCCTGCGCACCCCCATCGTGGCTGCCGTGAACGGCTACGCCCTGGGCGGCGGGTGCGAACTAGCCATGATGGCCGACATGCTGGTTGCCGGTCCCTCCACCAAGTTCGGCCAGCCCGAAATCAACCTGGGGGTTATCCCCGGCATGGGTGGTTCCCAGCGCCTCACCCGCGCTGTGGGTAAGGCTAAGGCCATGGACCTCTGCCTGACCGGGCGCTTTATGGGGGCGGACGAAGCCGAGCGGGCAGGGCTGGTATCCCGCCTGGTGGAGCAGGACGCGGACGTCCTCCCCACCGCCCTTGAGATGGCAGAAACTATCGCTTCTAAGTCAAAGTTTGTGGCCCAGGTCTGCAAGGAGGCCGTCAATGCCGCCTTTGAGACCACCCTGGCCCAGGGTGTTGCTTTTGAGCGCCGCACCTTCCATGCTCTTTTTGCAACCGAGGACCAGAAAGAGGGCATGGCTGCCTTCGTTGAGAAGCGGGAGGCTGATTTTAAGCACCGCTAAAGTGTTGCGCGTCTCACCAAAATGTGACACAGTTGGGTTGAGTGAATAACTGACCAAATGGTCACTAAATACTTTGGAGGCATAGTGAGCGCAACCCACCCCATGCTTGAACGCGATCACGCCAGCGACTGGATGGGCATTCGCGTGCTCACCGCCCAGCTGGGTCACGCCATCATCGAAATGGACATCAAGCATGAGATGGTCAACGGCTTCGGCATCATCCACGGTGGTATGACCTTCGCCTTTGCAGACACCGCCTTCGCCCTCGCCTGCAACCACAGTGACCCCGAGCTCTACGCCCAGAGCATCACTGTGGGGGCAGGCGTTGACGTTAACTACATCGCCTCAGCCTACGAAGGGCAAACCCTACGAGCAGAAGCGAACCTCACAGCACAGTACGGGCGCAACAGCATCGTTGATGTGACCGTCACCTGCGGAGACAAACTCATCGCCGAGTTCCGCGGTCGTGGTCGCTCCATCAAGCCCCCAACAGCCACGGAAGGACACCAGGCATGAGCACCTACAAGGCCCCCTCTTGCAGCGTAGAGAACCCCTACACCCCGGCCCCCCGAGCCGCAGACCCCGGCGCCCCGGACCCCGAGGAGCTGATGAGCCGCGACCAGATTGAGGCCCTCCAGTTCGAGCGCCTGCGCTGGACCCTGCACTACGCCTACGAAAACGTACCCGCCTACAAGGAACTCTACGACGAGCACGGTGTACACCCCGGTGACTTCAAGGAGCTCGACGACCTCAAGCTCTTCCCCTACACCGACAAAGAATTCCTGCGTAAGGCCTACCCCTTCAAGGCCTTTGCCGTGCCCATGAGCGATGTGCGCCGCATCCACGCGTCCTCGGGTACCACCGGCCAGCCCACCGTCGTGGGCTACACCGAAAACGACATCGCCACCTGGAGCGCCCTGGTAGCCCGCTGCTTCCGCTTCTCAGGCATCAAGCCTGGCTACAAGGTGCACAACGCCTACGGCTACGGCCTCTTCACCGGTGGCCTGGGTGCCCACTACGGTGCTGAACGTCTGGGTGCGGCCGTCATTCCTATGTCTGGCGGCCAGACCGAGAAGCAGGTGCAGCTCATTCGCGACTTTGAGCCCGATGCGATTCTCTCCACCCCCACCTACCTGCTGACCATCGCT
This sequence comes from Rothia sp. L_38, assembly GCF_050689125.1. NCBI lineage: Bacteria > Bacillati > Actinomycetota > Actinomycetes > Micrococcales > Micrococcaceae > Rothia > Rothia sp. L_38. The sequence continues at coordinate 169,498 of NZ_JBOEQD010000006.1, forward strand.
GATGCCTTCCGCAAGCTGGGTATCGACCCCAGGGAAACCTCCCTCAAGACCGCTGTGCTGGGTGCTGAGCCCTGGACCGAAGAAATGCGCCGCGAAATCGAGGTCACCTTCGGCACCCTCAAGGCCTGCGATATCTACGGCCTGTCTGAGGTCATGGGCCCCGGTGTGGCCGGTGAGTCCTTTGAATCGCAGGACGGCTCCCACATCTGGGAGGACCACTTCCGCCCCGAAATTATCGACCCCTTCGACGACACCGTGCTCGATTTGGGCCGCCCCGGCGAACTGGTCTTTACCTCCCTGACCAAGGAAGCCCTGCCCATCATCCGCTACCGCACCCACGATCTGACCCGCCTGCTACCCGGTACCGCCCGCCCCGGCCACCGCCGTCTGGGCCGTATCACCGGCCGAAGCGACGACATGATTATCCTGCGCGGCGTCAACCTCTTCCCCTCCCAGGTCGAAGAGCTGGCCCTGCAGCAGCCCGAGCTGTCGCCCCACTTCGCCCTGGAACTGACCCGCCCCGGCCGCATGGACGAAATGACCGTGCGCATCGAACGCCGCGAAGAGTTCACCCTAGAAGCCGCCGAAGAAGCAGGTAAGCGCCTGCTGCACGACATCAAGACCAAGATTGGCTCCACCTGCCGCATCGAGGTGCTGGACCCGGACGTCCTGCCCCGCTCCGTCGGCAAGATTCGCCGTATCTACGACTACCGCAACAAGCCCAAGGGCAACGAATAAACCTACTCGCCTGCGGGCAGGTTTGTTAGCATGTAGGGAGCTCCCGTGCGGGGGCTCCCTACCCGTGTGTGAGAGGAAGATGCTGTGAGCACTCGCCAGTCCCAGCCCGCCAAGCGCGGCCGCCCCGGCTATGACCGCCAAGAGGTACTGCGCCTGGCCGTAGAGGTCTTCAACGAGCACGGCTACGACGCCACCAGCATGGACATGCTCGCCAAGCGCCTGGGGCTAACCAAGAGCGCTATCTACCACCACGTGGCCAGCAAGGAAGAGATTTTACGCATCGCCCTCGACCGTGCCCTCGACGCCCTTGACGAGGTGTTTGAGGCTGGCGAGAGTTTAGAGGCGGACGCCCGCGAGCGGCTTGAATTCGTGGTGCGCCAGACCGTGTTTGTGCTGGCTGAGCACCTGCCCTATGTGACCCTGCTGCTGCGTTTGCGCGGTAATTCCCCGGCCCAGCAGGCTGCTCTCGATAAGCGCCGGGCCTTGACCGGCCGCCTGGCGGCCCTGGTGGATGCTGCCCAGCAGGCTGGGCAGGTGCGGCAGAGCGCGGACGCCCGCACCCTGGCCCGCCTGATTTTCGGCATGATTAACTCCCTGGCGGTCTGGTATGACCCGGCCCGTGGTGGCGACGTGGAGGCCCTGGCCGATACGGTCGTCGATATGGCCTTTCGGGGGATTGCGGCAGGCCCCCGCCCCTAGAGGTGGTGCAGGGTATCGTAGACCTATGACTGAAACCCACTCCGTACCCACCTTTCCTGGCCTGAGCCCGGCGGGGGCGCGCGTCCGCTCCACCAATCGTGGGGCAGAAATGCCCAGCCCGACCGGTAGGGGCACTACCGGTATCAATAAGCAGCCGGTAGATTCGCTGGAGGTTTTTGCCCCGGCGCCCGGCTATGGGAACGGCTCCGGTGTGAGCGGGGATTTCGTGGGGGACGCCAAGCACCACGGCGGTGCTGACAAGGCGGTCTATGCCTTTGCCCGGGAAGAATTGGATTACTGGGCCGAGCGCTTAGGTGCTCCCTTGGGCAACGGGCAGTTCGGTGAGAATCTGACCACCGAGAGTATTACCTGGAGCCGGGTTCTCATCAACCAGCGCCTGGCGGTGGGTACGGCCGTGCTTGAGGTGTCGGTGCCGCGCCAGCCCTGCCGCACCTTTGCCGACTGGCTGGGTCAAAAAGGCTGGGTAAAAACTTTTACTGAGCGTCAGGACGCCGGTGCCTACTTGCGCGTTATCCAGCCCGGTACCATCGCAGCCGGGGATACTATTATTTTTCTGCCTGCCCCCGATCACGGGGTGACTATGGGGCGGGCCTTTGCGGCCGCTATGGGCGATCGCGCTGCCATGCAGGCCGTGGTAGAAGCAGGCTGCTACCCGCCTTTCTACCACGACCGGCTACTGGCTAAACTGGGGCGTTAGCTGGCGTCAGCCTCGGCCATAGGCCAGGTCTTGGCCACCAGTGTCAGCACATCGTAGGTGGCCACGATTTCGTCCTTCTGGTTGTGCAGCACCGCGTCCCAGGTGACCTCGCCGTACTCGTCGGTCACGCGCGGGGTAATCTTCTTGGCGGTAAGAGTCACGCGAATCGAATCATCGTAGGTAACCGGGGTGATAAAACGCAGGTTCTCCAGGCCATAGTTAGCCAGCACCGGGCCCGGGGCCGGATCAACGAAGAGCCCGGCAGCCCACGAGACCAGCAGGTAGCCGTGGGCCACACGACGGGGGAAGAAGGGGTTAGCCGCCGCTGCCTCCTCGTCGGTGTGGGCGTAGAACTGATCCCCGGTCTCGTTGGCGAAATCGGTGATGTCTTGTAGCTTGACCTCGCGCAGGTCAGAAGCGAACTGGTCGCCGATGGCCAGCTCGGCCAGGGACTTGCGGAAGGGGTGCACACCCTCGCCCGACTCCACCTGGGCGCGGGTGACGGTTGCGGCGTCCGCCCCGGGGTGCCACACCCCGGTCAGGGCAGTGAGCTTATTGGGGGAGCCCTGAATAGCGGTGCGCTGCATGTAGTGCTTCACGGCGCGAACACCACCGAGCTCCTCGCCGCCACCAGCACGGCCGGGGCCGCCGTGTACCAGGTGGGGCACGGGGGAGCCGTGGCCGGTTGAGGTCTTAGCGTCCTCGCGATCCAGCACCAGGACGCGGCCGTGGTGGGCGGCAATGCCCAGGGCCAGCTGGGCGGCGGTGGCGTCATCGTGGGTGCAGACCGTAGCCACCAGGGAACCCTCGCCCAGCGCAGCCAGCTCAACAGCCTCGGCCAGGTCGGTGTACTCCAGAATGGAGGTCACCGGGCCGAAAGCCTCAACGGAATGAACCTCGGGGGTGCGGGCGTCCTCAAAGGTCAGCACCGTGACCGGGTAGAAGGAGGGGCCCTCGGGGGCCTCACCGCGGAAGGCAATCGTGCCGCCAGCCTCCACCAGGCGGGTCACAGCCTTTTCAACCTCGGTCTTCTGCTCGGGGGAGGCCAGTGAACCCATGGTCACTCCCTCCTCGCGTGGGTTGCCGACCACCACGCGTCCGGAAATCTTGCCCGCCAGGGCCTCAACAACCTCAGCGGAGCGCCCGGCAGGCACCAGGACGCGGCGGATAGCGGTACACTTCTGGCCCGCCTTAGCGGTAATCTCCACCATGACCGACTTGATAAAGGCCTCGAACTCGGGGGTGTCGGCGGTGGCGCCCGGGCCCAGAATGGCGGCGTTCAGGGAGTCAGTTTCGGCGGTAAAGTGCAGGCCCTTGGTCTGCACGCTGGGGTGCTGGCGCAGGGTGCGGGCGGTGGCGGCCGAACCGGTAAAGGCGACGTGGTCGCGGTAGTCCAGGTAGTCCAGCAGGTCGCGGGCAGAGCCAGAAATCAGCTGTAAGGCGCCCTCGGGCAGCAGGCCTGAATCCAGCATGAGACGCACGGTCGCCTCGGTGACGTAGCCGGTGGGGGTAGCGGGCTTGACGATGGTGGGCATACCGGCGATAAAGGCCGGGGCGAACTTCTCCAACATGCCCCAGATGGGGAAGTTAAAGGCGTTAATCTCAACAGCCACGCCGGGCAGGGTGGTGTAGATGTGCTCACCGATGAAGGAGCCGTCGCGGGAGAGCTGCTCAACGTTGCCGTCGATGATGACGCGGGAGTTGGGCAGCTCGCGGCGGCCCTTGGAGGAGAAGGTGAAGAGGGTGCCGATACCGCCGTCCACGTCGATGTAGTGGTCGCGCTGGGTGGCGCCGGTGGCAAAAGAAAGCTCGTAGAGCTCGGCTTTATGCTCGGTCAGGAACTGGGCCAGCTGCTTGATGATCAGGGCGCGTTCGTGGAAGGTGAGCTTACCCAGGTTGGCTTGGCCGGTGGTGCGGGCGTAGTCAATGGCCCCTGCGGTGTCGATTCCCTCGGTGGATACCCGGTAGATGGGCTCGCCGGTGATGGCGTTGAGAACGTCCTGGGAAGAGGTGGGGTTTTCCGGGGTCCACCAGGAGCCCTTGATGAAGCTGGGAACTAGGGTGGGGGTGCTCGTCATTGAGAAATCCTTACTGTTGGGACGCCCGGAAATAAATGACCGAGCGTTCAGTTATTGGTATAAACTATAGTTCACATCACAGGTGAAGAAAAGCCTTGCACCCTTTGAGGAACAGGGCGGAAAGGACGCTCATGGGCGAGCAGGTAGGCACCGGCCAGGAGGCTGACGGGCAGGTCGAACTCTGGAAAATCACCCTGGGTGAGCTAGATGAAAAGATGGGCGTGCAGGTGCTCGAAGAGTCTGCTGAGCGGGTGGTTGCCACTATGCCGGTGGAGGGTAACCGCCAGTCCCTGGGCCTGCTGCACGGGGGTGCCATGCTGGCCCTGGGGGAGGCCGTAGGCTCCTGGGCCGCAGTTATCCATGCCTCATCCATGGGCAAGGTGGCGGTGGGCGTGGATGTGAACGCCACCCACCACAAATCCTCAAAAACCGGCACTGTGCGGGCGACGGCGTCCGCTATCCACCTGGGCCGCTCCCTGACCACCCACGAAGTCATTATCACCCACGAAGACACCGGCGCGCGCCTCTGCACCCTGCGGATCACCAACTTCATCAAGTAGGTACCACCTCAGTCGGGTAGGTACCACTTAAATCAGAAAAACCCACCAACTAGATGGGTTTTTCTGACTCAGATGGTACCTACTGGGGCAGGCGGGCCTAGCTGTAGTCGTAGAAGCCCTTGCCGCTCTTACGGCCCAGCTCCCCGCGGGCTACCATGTCGCGCATGAGCTGCGGCGGGGCAAACCGCTCACCCAGCTGCGACTCAAGATACTCAGCAATGCCGAGGCGGACGTCCAGCCCCACCACATCGGTCAGGGCCAGCGGGCCAATCGGGAACTTGTAGCCCAGCACCATGGCGTTATCGATATCCTCAGGGCTAGCCACGCCTTCCTCAACCATACGGATAGCCTCAAGGGCAATCGCCACACCCAGACGCGAGGACGCAAAACCGGGGGCGTCATTGACCACCACCGGGGTCTTACCCAGGCCCTCAACCCAGAGGCGGGCAGCCTCCTTCAGCTCGGCAGAAGAGTGCTTAGACTGCACCACCTCCACCAGCTTGGACGCCGGCACCGGGTTAAAGAAATGCAAACCAATAAAGTTACCGGGGCGTTGCAAAGACTCCGCCAGCCCATCAATCGACAGGGAGGACGTATTCGACGCCAGCCAGGCGTCCTCACCCAGCTGCTCCTCCACAGCCCGCAGGGCACCCACCTTCAGGTCCCAGTTCTCGGGCACGGCCTCAACCACCAGCTGGCGGTCCGCAAAATCACCGTAATCAACCGACACCGCAAACCGCTCGGTCAGCTCATCAAAATTACCGTCAAAAGCCCCGCGCTCCAGCGACTTAGCCAGGTCGCGCTCCACGCGCTCGCGGGCAGCTTCGGCCGCCTGGGCGTCCCGCTCAACCACCACAACCTGGGCCCCGGCCAGCAGGAAGGCATGGGCAATACCCGCGCCCATGCGTCCGCCGCCTAGCACACCCACACGGGCGGGAACCTTCAACTCGTGAACTTCAGTCATCACTCACCTCTACTTCTTCTTGCGGTCAAGAAAAGCCTGCATGCGGTCAAACTTGGCCTGGGACTCAAACAGAATCGCCTGGGCCAGCTCGTCAATATGGGGGTGGGCCTCGCGCGGGGCCGCAAAGACCCGCTTGGTTACGCGCACCGCCAGCGGGTCCTGGGCTCCAATACGGTCTGCCAGGGCGTGGGCCGCGGGGAGCAGGGCGGACGGCTCATGCAGCTCGGTCACCAGGTGCAGCTCAAGTGCCTCGTCGGCAGACAGAATACGGCCGGCCATCAGAATCTCTAGGGCCACCGGCTCACCCACCAGCTCCTTGAGGCGCCAGAGGGCACCGGCTGCGGCGATAATACCCAGGTTGGTTTCGGGCTGGCCCATCTTGATATAGGGGGTACCTAGGCGGAAATCAGCCGCGTAGGCCAGCTCCGCACCGCCACCCAGGGCGTAGCCGTCAATGGCGGCAATCACCGGCATGGGGAGCTTATGAATGCGGTCAAAAATTTGCGAATTGACCCCGCGCAGGGCGTCCTCCCGGCGGCGCTCGCGCAGCTGGGCGATATCGGCACCCGAGGCGAAAATTCCGCGCCCGTTCACCTCGCAGCCGGTCAGGATCAGAATCTTGGGAGTGACCTCGAGGTAGGCGCAGACCTCGTGGAGCTCGGCGACCATGGTGGCGTCAATGGCGTTGCGCACCTCGGGGCGGTTCATGCGGACGACCAGGCGGTCCTCGCCCTCTTCAACGGCGAGGGCGGTGAAGTGCTCAAACATTAGACGGCCTCCACCAGTAGGGTAGCGCCCTGGCCCACGCCAATGCACATGGTGGCCAGGCCCTTGGTGGCTCCCTCGCGTTCCATGCGGCCCAGCAGGGTAATGACGATGCGGGAGCCGGACGAGCCCAGCGGGTGGCCCAGGGCAATCGCCCCGCCGTCGCGGTTGACGATATCCTCGCTCAGGCCCAGGCGGCGCATGGACGCCAGAGACTGGGAGGCAAAAGCCTCGTTGAGTTCCACGGCCTCTAGATCGGCCACCGTCCACCCGGCCTTAGCCAGGGCCTTTTCGGTGGCTGGAACCGGGCCCAGACCCATGATTTCGGGAGCCAGGCCCGCCGAGGTGCCGGTGACGACGCGGGCGCGGGGGGTCAGCCCGTACTTCTTCAGGGCTTCTTCGGAGGCCACGATAATGGCTGATGCGCCGTCGTTGAGGGAGGACGAATTGCCGGCCGTCACTACAGATCCGCCAGCAACAACCGGCCGCAGCCCAGCCAGCACCTCAGCGGTGGTGCCGGGGCGGGGGCCCTCGTCCGTATCAACCACGGTTTCCCGGCCCTTGCGGTCTCGTACCACCACGGGCACGATTTCGTCTTTAAAGTGCCCGGCCTCAATGGCCGCGATAGCCCGCTCGTGGGAGCGGACGGCAAAGGCGTCGCAGTCTTCGCGGGAAATAGAATCGACGCGGGCTACTTCTTCTGCGGTTTCAGGCATGGAGTAGGTGAACTTGTCGCGCTCAGCAAACACGGGGTTGACGAAGCGCCAGCCGATAGAGGTATCGAAGCTCTGGCCGGGCTTAGCAAAAGCGGTGGTTGGCTTTTCCATGACCCAGGGGGCGCGGGACATAGACTCCACGCCACCGGCAATCACGATATCGGCCTCGCCCGCCTTAATCATCTGCGCAGCCAGGGTAATAGCGCTCATGCCCGAGGCACACAGGCGGTTGACGGTGATGCCGGGGACGGTGTCGGGGTAGTCGTTGAGCAGCCAGGCCAGGCGGGCTACGTTACGGTTCTCTTCACCGGCACCGTTGGCGTTGCCCAAGATGACCTCGTCGACAGCCGCCGGGTCAAGCCCGGCCTTCTCGACGACGTCCTTAATCACCAGGGCCGCGAGATCATCGGGGCGGACGGACGACAGCGCCCCGCCGTAACGCCCCACGGGGGTGCGGGAGCCGCCTACGAGATAAGCCTGGGGTGTCTGCGACATTCAAACTCCTTTGTCAGAAAGCCAAGAAATAACTGACCAATCGTTCACTAAATCTTTTCACTTTAAGTGATGTAGGTCAAGGGCAAGAGAAAGACCCCCGCCACCGGTGGGTGGCGGGGGTTGAGAGCTTATGCCTCTTCGGGGTGAAGGTCGATCTCCTGGTTGCTCTTGGGTACCATGCTGACCGCAATCACCGACACCACAGCCAGGGCCGCGATGTAGACGCCAATCATCCATGACTGGCCGGTCTGCTTCAGAATCATCTCAGCAATCATGGGGGCAAAAGCGCCACCCAGAATCGCGCCGATGGCGTAGCCAATCGAGATGCCCGAGAATCGTACGGAGGCCGGGAACATCTCGGCGTACATGGCCGACTGGGGACCGTAGGAGGGGCCCAGGCCAATGGTGAGGATGAAAATAGCCAGGGTGAAGAGGGCTGCGTTGCCACTGTCGATTAGGAACCACATGGGTACGGCCCAGAGAATCATAAAGCCGTAACCCAGCTGGAAGGTGCGCACGCGGCCAATCTTGTCGCTCATCCAGCCGCCGACCATGGTGAAGGTAAGCCAGCCCAGGCCACCAATAAGTGAGGCGGTCATGGCGTCGCCGCGGGTCATGCCCAGGGCCTTCACGCCGTAAGAAATGAAGAAGGCGATAACCAGGTAGCCTGCTGCGTTGTTGGCGATGAAGATCAGGGCTGCCAACACAACCTCTTTGGTGTTGCCCTTAAAGAGCTGCTTGAGCGGTGCCGATTCGCGCTTCTTGAGGTTCTGCATCTCCTTGAAGACGGGGGATTCTTCAACGGAGTGGCGGATGTAGAAGCCCACCAGAATCAGGATGATGGACGACCAGAAGGGAATGCGCCAGCCAAAGCTGAGGAACTGCTCTTCGGTCAAAATGGAGTTGAGGAAGAGATTGACCAGGGTTGCCAGAATCATGCCCAGGGGCACGCCAATCTGGGGGAAGGCTCCAAAGAAGCCGCGCTTGTTGCGGGGCGCGTGCTCCACCGACATGAGGGCGGCACCGCCCCATTCGCCGCCGGCTGAGAAACCCTGGAGAATACGCAGAACCACGATAATGATGGGCGCTGCGATACCGATTTGGGCGTAGGTGGGCACAAAACCGATACCGACGGTGGCAATACCCATCAGAATAAGGGTGAGCACCAGGGTGATGCGGCGGCCGAACTTATCGCCGATGTGGCCGGCGACGATAGCGCCGAGCGGGCGGAAGATGAAGCTAATACCCAGGGACGCCCACGAAACAATCTGGGCGATGGTCTTGTCTTCACCTTCGGGGGTGAAGTACTGGGTGGCAAGAATCAGGCCTGCGGCCTGGGCGTAGATGAAGAAGTCGTACCATTCGATGGTGGTGCCGATGAGGGTGCCTGCTAGCACCTTCTTTTCTTCGCGGCTGACCCGGTGGCGGGTGCTAGCTGCCATGTGTGAAGACATCGGTGTCTCCTTGTGTGCGGGGGTGGATGATATGCGCCCTCCTGAGGTGGGGGTCACATTTGTTTGAAATCATATACGAAAATGTGGGGTGTGCAATAGGTCTGCGCGAGAAATTTTTTAACGCTCGGTCAGTAATTTCTACCCGACCCCGCCCGCAGGGAGGTTAAGGACGCCTGCCCCGCCCGGGTGCGTCCGGACGGGGCAGGGGAGGGGCGGGGTTTATTCGCAGATAACCTGCGGCAGGCCCATATGCTTGAGGCCCTCGACGCCAAACTCCACGCCGTAACCTGACTCCTTGATGCCGCCGAAGGGGATGCGGGGGTCAATCGCGCCGTGCTTGTTGATCCAGACGGTGCCGGCCTCAATCTTGGCGGCAACCTCGCGGGCCCGCTCAATATTCGATGACCAGACCGAGGCGCCTAGGCCCACATTCAGCTTGTTGGCCTCTTCGAGGGCTTCCTCCAGGGTGGAGTAGCGGATAATCGGCAGAGCCGGGCCAAACTGCTCCTCAACCACCAGGGGGTTGTCCTTGTCGATATTGGCAATCAGAGTGGTGGGGTAGAAGAAGCCCTTGGCCCCTTCATCAGGGTTGCCACCCAGCAGGACGCGCGCACCGGCGTCCTTAGCTTTCTGGACTAGATTGGCAACAATGTCGTACTGGGCCTTGTTCTGCAGGGGGCCCAGAACGTTCTGCTCATCAAGGCCTACGCCCATAGGCATATTCTGGGCAACGGCAACCAGCTCGCCGCAGACCTGGTCGTAGAGGGAGTCGGGTACATAGAGGCGCTTGAGGGCCGCGCAGGTCTGGCCGGTGTTGATAAAGGCGCCCCAGAAAAGCCCCTCGGCGATGGCCTTGGGGTCGGCGTCATCCAGTACGATACCGGCGTCATTGCCGCCCAGTTCCAGGGTGAGGCGCTTGAGGGTATCGGCCGTTGATGCGGCAATCTTCTTGCCGGTAGCAGTGGAGCCGGTAAAGGTAATCTTGTCGATGCCCGGGTGGGTGGTCATGGCAGCGCCTACCTCGGGAGTTGCCGGGATAATCTGCACAACGCCCTCGGGGAGCACGGTGTTGATTACCTCAACCAGGGCCAGCACGCTCAGGGTGGTGTACTCGGACGGCTTGAGCACAATGGTGTTACCCATGCGCAGGGCCGGGGCAATCTGCCAAATGGTAATCATGAGGGGCCAGTTCCAGGGGCCGATGCCGCCCACTACGCCAATGGGGCGGTAGTTGAGCACGGCGCGGGTCTCGCCGTCGTCAACCAGGGTTTCTTCCTCCAGACCGAAGGACGCAGTGGCGCGAGTCCAGGCCACACAGCCACCCAGCTCAAACCGGGCATTGGGGCCGTTGAGAGGCTTACCCTGCTCGCGGGAGAGCAGCTCGGCCAGGGGCTCGGAGGCCTGCTCAATGGCGTCCGCCATCTTCATGAGGTAGTCGCTGCGCTCGGCGTGAGAGAGGGCTGCCCAGGCGGGCTGGGCTTCACGCGCCTTGGCGACAAGCTGGTCAAGGACGTCGGTGCCCTGCTCGGGTGCCAGGCCGATAAGTTCTTCGGTGGCCGGGTCAAAAACCTCGCGGGTGCCGCCCACGGTCACGCGGCTCACCAGTTCTGAGTAGGATGTGGGTAGTGACAGCATTGTCATCTCCTTGCTGTTAAAAACGGTTACATCTATGATGTGAGTCACGGTTTTATGCGCGTTAGGCGAGCCGTGCACAGTATTTGGCGCAGTGTGCGCCCGACCACTTATGTGACCGCAGGACAGCAGGAGGACGCCCACGTGAGCCAAGAAGAAAACCGCGCAGCCTACCGCTTCAGGCAGCACCAAGAACTCGGCTTCACCGACTGGTGTGCCGGTGCGCGCGAAAGCTTCGGCGACCTGCGTATCACCTGTGACGACCCCGAAAACTTCAGTGCCAACGTCCGCACCGCCTCCCTGGGGGATGTAGAACTCTTCGACATGACCACCCCTGCCCACAGTGTCGCCCGCACCCCCGATGCGCACGACGCCGAACACAACGGCTACTGCAAACTCAGCCTGCAGCTCGACGGCGAAGCCGTGCTCACCCAGGACGGGCGCACCTGCCACCTGCGCCCCGGCGACCTGGCCCTCTATGTGACCAAACGCCCCTACCAGCTCGAATACCCCGGCCAGCAGCGCAGCCTCATTGTGCTCTTCCCGCAAAACTTCGTGCACCTGGGGGCCGACTATGTAGGGGTCATTACGGCTACCCCCGTCTCCGACCAGCAAGGGCTCGGAAAGTTCGCCGTGCCCCTCTTTGAGCAGCTCGCAGCCAACCTTGACGAACTCAGCGGCCCCCACGCCCTGGCCCTCGTACGCTCAGCCCTCGAAATGCTTATTACCGTCATGGCAGCAGAGTCAAACGAAGCCGGGCGCTCGCCGGGCAATATGCTCTTTCACCAGGCCGTCGCCTATATTGAAGAGCATCTGGGCGACCCCGACCTGGGTCCCGGTAAAATTGCTGACGCCCTCTATATCTCCCTGCGGCAGCTGCATGGGCGGTTCGCGGCTAACCAGCAGACCGTCTCTACCTATATTCGAACCCGCCGCCTGGAATGTATTCGAGAGGATTTGGCTAACCCCCTTTACCGCGGGGATTCGGTGCAGGCCATCAGTGCTCGCTATGCCCTGTTTGACCCCTCGCACGTGAGTAAGGCCTTTAAAGCTGAATACGGTGAATCACCCTCGGCCTACCGGGCGAGAATGTTGGCTAGCTAGCCTGTCGAAAAGTGCAACTGCCGTATGAAAAGTGACGGGCATTTGCACTTTTCCGATGGCATCTCCCTGTCGCCCGCAATGCTTTCCTGGTAAAGTAATGCCTGTAAGGGAAATCAACCTGAAAGGCATACAATCGTGGCACCTAAAATAGGCTTCCTCTCCTTCGGCCACTACGGCGACTACCCCGGCTCCAAAACCCGCACCGGCGCCGACATGCTCCACCAAGCCATCGATCTAGCGGTCGGCGCTGAAGACATCGGACTGGACGGGGCCTTCTACCGCGTGCACCACTTCGCCCAGCAGCAGATGTCCCCTTTCCCCCTGCTGGCCGCCGCAGCAGCCCGCACCTCCACCATCGAGCTGGGCACCGGCGTCATCGATATGCGCTATGAAAACCCGCTCTACATGGCAGAGCAGGCAGCCATGGTCGACCTCATTGCCGGTAACGAGCGCCTACAGCTGGGTATCTCCCGCGGCTCACCCGAGACCGTCTATAAGGGCTTTGCCCACTTCGGCTACCTACCCGCCGAGGGGGAGGACGAGTCTGACATGGCTCGCCGTCACACCGCCCTCTTCCGCGAGGCTATTGCCGGGAAGGGAATCGCCCAGAGCGTTTCTGACCCCACCCAGCTCGATCCGATTACGCCCCAGTCACCCGGCCTGCCCCGTCGTATCTGGTGGGGTGCTGGCACTCGCGATACTGCCCGCTGGACCGGCGAACAGGGCATGAACCTTATGTCCTCCACCCTGCTGTTGGAAGATACCGGTGTGCCCTTTGATCAGCTGCAGGCCGAGCAACTACGTATCTTCAAGCAGGCTTGGGCGGACGCTGGGCACGAGGGTGCCCCGCGCACGTCGGTATCGCGTTCGATTATTCCGATTATTGACGAGCAGAGTAACTACTACTTCGGCCTGCGCGCTCAGGCTGAGGGCCAGGACCAGGTCGGTATTCTGGACGGCGCCGTCTCCCGCTTCGGCAAGAGCTACATCGGTGAGCCCGACAAAATCGCCGAAGAGCTAGCTCAGGACGAGGCCGTGGCCGAGGCGGACACCCTGCTGGTGACCATTCCCAACATGCTGGGAGTGGACTTCAACCTGCGTCAGCTGGAGGCCATCGTCCGCGATATTAAGCCCGCGCTCTAACCCCGTCCCTGGCAAGGGGACCTCATTTCTTCAAAAGGACCGCATAATATGCGGTCCTTTTGAAGTTTTGTGGTCCCTTTGAAAATGAGGAGTTACTTGACCCCTTCAATCTCGGATTCAGTGACCCACTTATGGTTCTTCATGGTCATACCACCGGCAGTGAAGTCCACCATATAAACGGTCTCATCGGTGGACGATTCAACCGTCCCCTCAGCTCCCCTCATGCCGGTCATGTGCTCAGCCTCGATGGTCACGGGGGCGCCGTCGGAAAGGCGCTCACTCCCGGCGTCCGCCAGTTCTTCCTGCACAACCCACTTGTGGTCGGTGACGGGGTCAGAGCCATCGGTAGGGGTGTAGTTTACCGAGTAGGTGTAGGTCTGGTAGGCGCCCACGATGGTGGCGGTAGCCCCGTCCATACCACTCATGTGGTCAGCGGCGAGAACAACCTCGGTGCCAACCGGGTAGGTGGGGTCTGATGCTTCAGCGATACCGGCAGGTGCGGGCCCGCCATCTGTCGGGTGGTTGGCGTGATCAGCGTGGGCTGCGGCAGCTGACGAGACCAGAGCCTCAGCCTCGTTTTTAGCATTTGACTCGTTGGACCCGCAGGCAGTCAGAGCCAGCAGAGATAGGGCAGCGAGGGCGAGGACGCGGGTGGGTAGGGTTTTCATAGGTGCCTCCTGGGGCGTGGGTTGGGGTATTAGGTGAAGCGGAGCAGGCGGGTGGAGTTGAGCACCACGAAGACCGATGAGAAGGCCATGGCCGCTGCCGCAATCATGGGGTTGAGCAGGCCGGCTGCTGCCACCGGAATGGCCACCGTGTTGTAGGCAAAGGCCCAGAAGAGGTTGCTCTTAATGAGGCGCAGGGTTGCCCGCGAGAGTCGAATGGCTGTAGGCAGTGAGCTCAAGTCGCTGCGCACAATGGTCATGTCGGCAGCCTCCATAGCCACGTCGGTGCCCGACCCCATGGCCACGCCCACATCGGCCTTGGCCAGGGCGGCTGCGTCATTCACACCGTCGCCCACCATGGCGACCCCCACCCCGCCCTCTTGTAGGCGGGTGATGGTGGCCAGCTTATCGGAGGGGCTAACTCCCGCATAAACATTCGCGGAGTCAATGCCCACCCGGGCAGCTACCGCACGGGCGACGGGTTCGGCATCCCCGGTCAGTAGAACCGGGGTGAGCCCCAGGGCCTTGAGCTCTGCCAGAGCTTCGGACGCCCCCGGCTTGGGGGTATCTTGCAAGGCCAGCAGGGCCGCGGGCTGCCCGTTGAGAGCAAGGACGACGGTGGTGCGCCCGGCCTCCTGCCCGGCCAGTAGGGCGTGGGTGTGGGCTTCGCTCAGCTCGATACCTTCGGCAGCCAAGAAACTGGCCTGACCCACTAGAGCCGTGATTTCTCGGCTTTCACCCGAGGAAACCTCTTCCAGCAGAGTGGCTCGCACACCCCCGCCGGGGGCAGACTCAAAGGCGGTGACTTCAGGCAGAGAGGAACCCGCTCCAGCAGCCTGGGCTGCCTGGGTGATAGCCCGGGCAATGGGGTGTTCAGAGCGGCTCTCAGCCGCCCCGGCCACCGCGAGCAGGCGTCCGGCGTCCTGGGCTTCAAAGCCCGCAAGGGGAGTTACCCCAGCCAGGGTGAAGGCACCGGTGGTGACGGTGCCGGTCTTATCGAGCACCACGGTGCGCAGGTGCTTGGTGGATTCGAGCACCTGGGCTGAACGAATCAGAATACCCAGCTGGGAACCGCGCGAGGTGCCTGCCAGCAGGGCCGTAGGGGTAGCCAGACCCAGGGCGCAGGGGCAGGCGATGACCAGCACCGACACGGCTGCGGTAAAGGCGGCGTTGAGGTCGCCGGTCAGCAACAACCAGCCTGCCAAGGTGGCCAGAGCCAACCCAATGACAATCGGAACAAAAACCGCAGATACCCTATCTGCCAGACGGGCGATAGGAGCCTTGGTGGACTGGGCCTCGGCCACGGTGCGGCTCATCTGGGCCAGCACGGTATCGGCTCCCACCCGGGTTGCCCGCACCGTCAGGGAGCCGGACGTATTGACGGTCGCCCCGACAACAGCGTCCCCAACTTCCACCTCAACCGGCACAGACTCACCGGTCAGCAGGGAGGTGTCCACCGCCGAGCGTCCCTCGACAACCTCGCCGTCCACCGCGATTTTCTCGCCGGGGCGCACCAGAAAGATGTCGCCGGGCAGCAGGTCCTTGACGGGAATCTGCACTTCCCGACCGCCCTGCAGCACCGTGGCAGACTTAGCCCCCAGGTTCAGCAGGGCCCGCAGGGCCTGCGAAGAGCGCCGCGCGGTGCGGCGCTCAATCTGCCGCCCAGCCAGCAAAAAGAGGGTAATCATGGCCGCCGCATCAAAGTAGAGCATGTGGTCCATGCCGTGGCTGCCAGGCGAGGACGCCCCGTGCCCGGCATGGGCGGTCATAGTCGGGTCCATGGCCAGCTGCCAGAGCGAAAAAGCGTAGGAGGCAACCACACCCAGAGAAATGAGGGTGTCCATGGTGAACGAGCCGTGCCGCAGGTTAGTCCAGGCCGGGCGGTGGAAGGGCATAGCTGCCCAGGTGGCCACCGGCAGGGTCAGGGCTGCGACCACCCAGCCCCAGTGGGGGAACTGGAAAGTGGCAAACATGGATATCAGAAAGACCGGCAGGGTAAAGAGCGTCGCTACCCACAGGCGCGGGGCGAGCGAATCCTGCCCGGCCTCGTCCGCCTGCTCCACGGCGTCCTGCTTGAGACTGGCCGAGTAGCCGGCCTTCTCGATGGTCTCAATCAGCTGCTCATCGGTGATAGAGGCTGGTGCAACCACGCGAGCGGTCTCCAGCGGCAGGTTGACCGAGGGTTCCACCCCAATTTTCTTAAGCTTGCGCTCCAGCCGCCCCACGCAGGACGCGCAGGTCATGCCTCCCACGTTCAGATTCACGATGCGGGTATCACCGGTGAAAACCTCAGCGGTGGATTGGGTTGGCATGACGCCTTCTTTCACTTAGTTCGTTTGTTAGTTAGCCGGTGCTTGCAGGGTGCCTATCGCGGGCTCTGGAGAGCGGCTTTGCCCAGCGGCCCTCTTGCTCCTCGCCTGGGGGCTCGTCGCAATTCACGCCAGCCCCGGAGCCAGCTGGGCGCCAGCCGCCCTCCGTCGCCCGCGGGTGCGGGCGCGCATCGGCAGCCAACTGGCTGGGGCTGGCATGAATCGCGCGCGAGCTTGCGAGCCCGCGAGAAGGTTAGTTGGCAGAGATGCGCGTCCGCACCTGTATCGGTGATTAGCCGACGGGGGTGAAGCCGGCTTCTTCGATGGCGGCTGAGACGGCGGCGGTGTCCAGGTCGCCGGTGTGGTTGATGGTGACGGTGGATTCGCCGTCCTTGACCACATCGACCTCGACGCCGGTGACGTTCTCAATTTCTTCGATTTCTTCGCGCACGCTCATGGCGCAGTGGTTGCAGGTGAGGCCGGTTGCTTTGACGATGGTTGCTGACATGGGTTTTCTCCTTGTGGGTGTGGGGCGCGGACGCCCGTACTTGGGTTGGCGGGAGCCGGTTGGCTCCCTGCCGGGTTGGGGTTCTAGCTCTTGATGAGGCGGGTAATGGCGGCCATGGCCTCGCTGATTTTGTCGTCGAGGGGGGCGGTGTCACCGGTGGCTTTTGCCTGGGTGGCGGCGTCGACGACGCAGTGCCGCACGTGGTCTTCTAGGAGCTGGATGGAGACGCTGTGCAGGGCCTTGTTGATGGCGGAAACCTGGGTGAGGATGTCGATGCAGTAGACGTCCTCGTCGACCATGCGCTGGATGCCGCGTACCTGCCCCTCAATACGGCGCAGGCGCTTGAGGTAGGCGTCCTTGTCTGCGGTGTAGCCGTGGTGGTGTTCTGCCTGGTGGGTTGCGCAGTGTTCTTCGCTCATGTCTTTAACATATACCCCCTGGGGGTATTCCTACAAGAGGGTAAAGCCCCGAATGTCATCGAAATTTTCATAGGTGTGGGCAAAGAACGCACTTATGAAACTTTTGATTACACTCAGCGCCACCGGCCGATACTAAGCGCCCTGTTAGACTGGTGCTATGGCTTCTTTCATCGAGGATTATGCCCTGCTCTCAGACATGAACACCGGCGCGCTGGTTTCCCGCACCGGTTCCATTGACTGGTTCTGCGCCCCGCGCTTTGACTCCCGCGCGGTCTTTGCCGCCCTTCTGGGGGAGCGGGAGCACGGCCGCTGGCTGCTGGCCCCCCTCGAATCGGTCAACCCCGCCCCGGTGGAAGAGATTCGCACGGAGCGTTCCTACCGCGAGAACACCTTTATTCTGCAGACCGTCTGGTTTGTGGGGGACGCGTCGGTGCGCGTCACCGAGTTTATGCCGCTTTCGGGCGGCACCACGATTGTGCGCAACGTGGAGGGTTTGACCGGCGAGGTCACCATGTACCACGAGCTTGCCCTGCGCTTTGATTACGGCAAGACGATTCCCTGGGTTACCCGCTATGAGGGGGTGGACGCCGCTGGCGCCCCCGACCCGTCCGCCGACATGCTGGTGGGGATGGCTGGCCCTCATGCCCTGGTCTTCCGGGGCGATTCCCTGCCCGAGGGTGATCCCGAATCTAAGGCCGAAACCTTCACCGTTTCTGCTGGTCAGAGTTACACTTTCACCCTGTCTTACTTTGCGTCTAACCACAATCCGCCTGCCCCGGTGGACTACCCCACGGCCCTGACCTACACCCAGGAGCAGTGGCAGGAGTGGTCCGATCTCTACAGCCCCGCAGACTCCCTCCCAGAGGCTGAAGATGAGGACGCCGCCCCCGCCTACCTGCCCGAGGGCGGGCAGGTGCCCACCGGCGTCCGCGCATCTGAGCAGGCAGAGCAGGTGCCCGCTACTATTTCGGCGGTGCGCGAGGTTGAAGAGCTGGAAGAAGCTAAGACCTCATCAATCCTGCTGGAAACCGGGTCCAACACCGCCGCCCCCGAAGTCGATGAAGCCACCTACCATGAGCTAGCCCAAACAGCTGCGAGCCAGGTGGTTGCCTCCACCGCCGAGGACCACCGCGAAGAGGCCAACGCCCGCTACCGGGAAGCCCGCCTGCGATCCCTGCTGGTCCTGCGCGCCCTGATTTCCCGTGAAACCGGCGCCCTGGTCGCCTCTGTGACCACCTCCCTGCCCGAAGTCATCGGGGGTAAACGCAACTACGACTTCCGTTTCACCTGGCTGCGCGATGTCGCCATGGCCATGGACGTAACCCTCACCCACGGCCACGAGCGTGAGACCGCCCAGCTGCGTAACTGGATCCTGCGAGCCCTAGCCAACAACCCCCGCCGCATTCACGCGGTCTACGGCCTGGCCGGCGAAAAGGACGACATCGAGCGCCGCCTTGCCCTGCCCGGCTACGAGGGGTCCCAGCCGGTGAGAAGCGGCAACGGATCGGGCGACCAGTTCCAGGGGGACGCCCTGGGCCAGGTGCTCGTCACCTTCGCCAACCTGCGCGAAGCGGGCGTAGCAGAAGACCACCTCTCCTGGCCGATCCAGAAGGCCCTGCTCAACGCCGCCACCGAACGCATTGGCGACACCGACCGCTCCATGTGGGAGACCTTCGGCGAACCCGCCGTCTACACCCACTCCCAGGCCATGCTCTGGGCAGCTTTCGACGCCGGCGTTTCCGCCGTGCGCGACTTCGGGCTCGATGGTGACGCAGCCACCTGGGAACACTGCCGTGACGCCGTTGCCGATGAAATCCTGAGCCGCGGCTTCAACGCCGACCTGGGCTGCTTCGTCTCAACCTACGGCGGCACCGCCGTGGACGCCTCCCTGCTGCAGCTGCCCCAAATCGGGCTCGTAGACTGGGATGACCCCCGCATGCTGGCAACCGTTGAACGTATCGAAGCGACCATCCGCCACTCCTCGGGCATGATTTACCGCTACGACAACTCCGACTCCCAAGACGGCTTTGAGGGGCAGGACAACCCCCACTTCATCTCCTCCCTCTGGCTGGCAGAGCAGTACATCCGCTCCGGACGGGAGGCGGACGGACGCACCCTCATCGACACCGTCCTGGACTGCGCCAGCGATCTTGGGCTGATGAGCTCCGAGTACGACTTTGAACAGCAGCGCCTCACCGGCAACTTCCCCCAGGCCCTGGCCCATATCTCTCTGATCCGGGCGGTGGAGGCGCTGGGGTTATAGGCAGGCCCCGCCCACCCCTGGGTAGGTACCATCTAAATCAGAAAAACCCACGAACCAGGTGGGTTTTTCTGATTTAGATGGTCTTTTCTGGTTATGCACACCGTCCAGGGCGCCCTAGAGCAGCTTGTGCGCCGCCTCCACCAGAATCAGCACGCCAAAGACCAGGAGCACTGACCCCGCGATGCCGTCGATGACGAGGGTGGCGCGCGGGTGCAGTAGCCACTTCATGGCCAGTGAGGCCAGCGAAATAATGAGGGTAAACCAGAGCACGTTAATGCCGCCGTGGATGAGGGCTAGCAGGCTTCCCATGATGAAGGGTTGCACGCTGGCGACCATAAAGGGCGGCACACTGGCGATGTAGAAGACCGCGATTTTGGGGTTGAGAATGTTGGCAATGAAGCCGGCGAGAAAATCCTTACCCACCCTGTGTTCGCCAGCGGGGGTGGGGGCGTCCGCTCCGTTAACTCCGGGTAAGGACGCCGCGGGTGCGGGCAGCGAGGCCAGGGCGGCTTGGTCGGTTTTGAGGGCGGTCACCTGTCCCCAGCGCTTGAGGTTGAGCAGGAATTTGATACCCAGGTAGATCAGGTAGAGGCCCCCGGCCACGGTGATGAGGTCAAAGACCAGGGGAGCGGCTGCCATGAGCACAGCTAGGCCGGTTGCGGCGGTAACGCCCCAAATGAGCAGGCCCGCGGTGATGCCAAAGACACAGGCGTAGGCGCTTCGTCGTCCGCCCGCGACCAGGGAGCGCAACACCAGGGCGGTGTCTGTGGCCGGGATAATCGTGATGAGGAAAGCGATGCCGGCGAAACCCATGAGGGCCTGGGTGAGAGTCATGGACTCCACTGTAAACTAGGGGTAAACCCGGTTCAATTCCATGAGTTCAAACAGTATTCATGGGATTTATCAATGAATTGGAGTGAGTGTGTACGACTCCCGCCGCCTCGAAATCTTCTACGAGCTAGCCCAGCAGGGCTCCCTGGCTGCTGCCGCCGATGTGCTGGGCTACGACCCCTCAACCGTCTCAAACCACCTGGCCAAACTCCAGGCTGAGGTGGGGCATCGGCTCTATGAGAAGTCCGGCCGCGGTGTGGTGCTCACCCCGCGCGGCCTGGAACTTGCCGACTATGCCGGGCAGATTCTTTCGCTCATGGAACGTGCCCACAATGCCATGGCCAGCGAAACCAGTCTGGCCCCGCGAACCCTCAAGGTGGCGTCCTTCAACTCGGCAGCCCGCTACATGGTGCCGCGGGTCTTTGAACTGCTCGAAGAGCGCGCCCCGCATCTGAGCCTGGAGCTCACCCAGTTGGAGCCCCAGCGCTCTATCGCCGAGCTTGCCCGGCACCAGTTTGACCTGGTCATCGCCGAAGAATACGAAGGACGCCCGGTGCAGCTCCCCGTCACCCTGGTGCGGCGGGAGCTCTGGGAAGACCCCATCGTGCTGGTGGCCCCGGCGGCTATGGTGCCGCCGCAACCGCTCGATTCTCTTGCCTGGGCTGAGAGCGCCCCCTGGTGTATGGAACCTCCGGGAACGGAGCTCAGGGCCTGGTCGGACGCCTATCTGGCCGACGCCCATATCGCACCCCGACCGCGGTTTATCTCAACCGACCTGAGCTGGCAGCTGCACTCGGCCTACGGCGGCTACGCGGTAGCCCTGCTGCCCCATTTGGTGCTTGATGGCATCTACCGGTCAGAGGTCCCGGCTCCCAACGGAGCTGAGCCCTGGCGGCAGGGGGTCCGCACCGGAAACCTGTGGGTGAGTGAGCCCCTGGGCCGCCGCCGGGTTTTTGCGGTGCTTCGGGCAAGTTCGGAGCAGGACGCCGCCGCCCGCCTCCTCGTTGATATTCTGCGGGAGCTGAACCCGGCGTCATCAATGTGAAAATCGGCCGTCATTGCTAACCATGATGGTCATTTTCACCATGATAGTCACCATGATTTTCGCTATGAAGCTTGGGTCTGCCTGCCCCAGCGGGCGGCCTTGGCGGCGCAAATCATGAGCTGCACCTGGTGGAAAATCATGAGCGGCAGAATGAGGGCACCCACGGCTCCGCCCCCGAAAATTACCGCTGCCATGGGCAGGCCGGTTGCTAGGGACTTCTTCGAGCCGCAGAACTGCACCGCCACCCGGTCGCCGTAGCTAAAGCCCAGCTTCTTTGAGACAACCCCGCTGAGCCAGAGCAGGAACTCCACCAGGGCAATGGACAGAAGGACCAGGAGCAGAATCTGCCAGGGGCTAATGCGGGTCCAGATGCCCTGCACAATGCCGTCCGAAAAGGCCGCGTAGACCACCATGGCAATGGAGAGGCGGTCAACGTGCTTGGTCAGCTTGTTCTTGGCAATCTCACCCACCCAGCGGCGCAGGAGCTGACCCAGCACGAAGGGCAGGAGCAGCTGGAGTGCGATATCACCAAAAACGGAGCCTGAGATGGTGAGCTGATCGCTCTGCATCAGCAGCATGACCAGCAGGGGAGTGGCTATCACACCCACGATATTCGAGGCACTCGCGCTAACAATTGCCCCGGCCACATTGCCTTTGGCGATAGAGGTGAAAGCCACTGAGGACTGCACAGTGGACGGCACCAGGGTCATAAAGAGCAGGCCCAGGTAGAGCTCCCGCCCGATAATGCCCTGCACGGGGTAGAGGGCTAGGCCGATGAGCGGGAAGATGATGTAGGTAAAGCCCAGAATGGTGCTGTGGAGCCGCCAGTTTTTCAGGCCCTGCAGGGCTTCTTGCGGTGAGAGCCGGGCGCCGTAGAGGAAGAAGAGCAGGCCGATAGCGATTTTGGTGGCTACGCTGAACCCCTCGGCGAAGTCCCCGCGCGCCGGGAAGATAATCGCCAGGGCAACGGCGAGCAGAATCAGGGTAATCAGCGGGTCGGGGCGCCAGGAGCGCAATTTCTGGGGTAGGGCCATTTAGCCCATTCTACTCTTTGCCTTTTTCAGCCTCGTACCACTTAGCGCCGCCGCGCGCGGCCAGAACCAGGGCAACAATACCTGCGATAGCGTAGAGAAAACCCATGGGGATCACCTTCTTCGTTGAGGGCTAATAAACCCCACCCTAACCCATGCCTGTGATGTGGGCAATAGGTCGGGGTGGGGTTTTCGGGCCGAGGGTTAGCCCTGGTCAGTGGGCGGGCTGTCCGGTGCGGACGCCGGGCGCTCACCTTCCCGAGGTGTAGCACCCGGGCCACTACCGGCGTCCTGACCCTGCTGCTCAGGTGACTGGCCAGGTGCCTGCTGGGGGCCCTGCGGTGAGGGGGCACCGAAGCCGTTCCAGGGAGTGCGCTGGCGGTACTGCGGGGGTACCCAGCCGGTGTAGAGCATATCGCCCACTGTGCGGTCGCGGTACTGGGCGGGGCGGCGGTAGGTGGTGTTGACTGAACCCCAGTGCTGGTTATCGGCCCGCTCGGGGTAGGTGGCCAGGTGGTCGGTGGCCTGTAGGGGGTCGGCCCAGGCTTCGGCAGGCTCTGCCGCCGGAATCATGGACAGCGGGTAGGGCGGGTTGTTCTTGGGTCGCCAGATGAGGCGGCCGGGTTCGGTGCGGTCGCGCAGGGCATGGGCACGCCAGGTGACCGGCGGGTGGGTGGATCCGATGTTCGCGAACCAGGTGAAGAAGCCGCGCTCGTAGACGGCCCGGTTGGCTAGTTCGTGGAAGTTCACGTCGTTCATCAGGTACTTGCCAGCGGCGAGTACTGTGGTGGTGGTTTCGGCGCCGTCGGGGGCGTAGCGGTAGCCGAAGTTGTCGGCGGTGTATTCCTGGGTGCGGGAGAGCAGATTGCCGAGGATCGGAATCTGCATGAAGAAGCTGGTGAAAATCAGGCGGAAGTAGCTGACGTGGCCGGCGGCGATATGCCCTACCTCGTGCCCGATGATGAAGCGCAGGGCTTCGGGGTTGCGGGCTGCGCCACCGATTTCGAAGAGGTCGGAGTAGATGGCGATGAAGCGGCGGTGCCCGTGGCCCGAGGCGAAGGCGTTGATTTGGCCGTTGCCGAGTACGACGTAGGCGTCGGGTACGCGGCGCAGGCCGGCGGCGTGGGCGGCTTCAACAACCATCTGGTAGGCCTCGGGGAACTGGGTGGGGGTAATGCGCACCCCGCTGAGGCGCAGCTGGCCGTACATGGCACCGCGGACGAAGAAGATGCCCAGGGGCAGGTAGATGGCGATGGCGATGAGTTGGCCGACCAGGTTACTGATTTGGTAGTTGACGAAGTCGTCCCCCAGCACGCTGCTGAAGAGTGAGTAGATGAGGTAGATACCGCCGCCCACGTAGAGCATGATGGTGAGCGCGTAGGCCATGACGACCAGGGGCAGTTCTGCGGGGTGGCGCAGCGCATTGAGGAACTTGAAGGGCAGCAGGGATTGGAAGCCGAAGAGCTTGGGCGCGGGCAGGGGTGAGAGGGGCCGCTGGCGCGTATCTTCGGGTAGCCAGCCGCCGCTGAGGTCGTTGGGCAGGGGCTGGGTGAGGCCCTGCTCCTTGCTGTGAGCGGACGCCTGTGGGCCGGGCTGTTGCGGGTAGGGCGGGGTGGTGCCGGGGTTGTTCTCACTCATGCGATTTCCTGCTGGTTAGGCGGTGTGTTCTGGTTCCACAGTAGCAAGAAAAGCCTGATGTTTCAGATGGACTTGACTCGATATTTTATCTTGTGATATTAGATTTTCACCTATTTTTTAAAAAACGTTCTTAGTTTGAGTTGTCGTATGGGCAAGTAGGAAAATGACTGTAGTAAGCAAGAAAAGGATTTGAAAAAAATATTTTTTTTGCATGGCTTGGTGGTTTACTAGGGAGTGTAAGATGCTAAAAATATTTAAAATTAGCATGGGCACTATAAGGAAAGGAGCAAAATATGAGACTATAGTCCCTATTCCCTGCACGTGGATGAGGAGAGGGAGACCTTCTTTCTTCGTTTGTTTTATCATGGGGAAAAATCCTTTGCTGATAATGATTTGGGCCAGCAGAGTTTATGGTGAAGCTCTGCTGGCGCCGGAAAATGGTGAACGTGAGTCTGGAAAACACTAATTCATTGAGCGGCCTTGTCTATAAATCTAGCTCTAAAGAACAGAACAGCTCGTATCCTGGGTAGTTATTCCATTGATGTAACCGTGCAGGCGAGCACACAGGTTTTGCGCAAGTACTCCATTCCAAACAATACTAAATGAGTAGTTTGCCATCATATTGGCTCGTCTGGTAGCTACTATGTGGGAGATATGTGTACCTGAATTATTGAAAGAATATGTAGTACCGGGTAGGGAGGTGGACGCATAGTGGTTAAGTATTTCTGCGCTTACGACTTTGCCCCGATGCTCACACCATCTTCCTTCAACGGTAACAGTTCGAACTCTTTGGTTGAAGGCATTGTAGCCTCCGCTGGTTGCAGCACCGCTTCTGCAGTAGGGTAATGTGGCCGAGGGGGTGAAAGGGGCTCCTGCTGGTAATGGTTTTTCCCCTGCTGTGTAAGTCTCCCAGTGTGCTAGTGGTGAAAATTCAACAAATGTTTCTTTCTCGTGTGTAACAGTAGTATATTTATCCACGGCCATTCTCTCAGTGGCGGTGAGTTGGCTGTAAGATAAACTGGGATTAGGACTATTCGATAAATCCTCAATCAATTTTAGTGTTTCTGCAGTATTCGGGATGCTCTGATTGTCAATTGACTGTATTTCGCTAATCATGATTTCATTCGGAAACTCCGAACTTGCTTCCGCTGCTGTGGCGTCACTTATAGTGAAGGTTGTTAATAATACTGCGGTAGTGGCAATAAGTTTAGAAACAAATTTAGTTTTCACCTGAGGTACTCCTTGAGTGCTTGGTCAGCCGTCTTTGGCTGAGACTTGGGGATCAAGAGTGAGTTCTTGTGCTTCTGACTTTAATACCTTGGTTAAATCCAGTCAAGAAGTTATCTAAAAAAAGCCGATACGTTTTTCAAGAGTTTCCTCGGGGTGCCCCTAGCCTGGCGAATCTTGCTACCTGGATAGAAACGAAAAGCGGGGTTTCTTTCGAACTGCGGATAGAATCACCGCATGTCGAAAGAAACCCCGCCCTATCAGCGGTGAGGCCCTAAAATTTAGGCAACCAGAGCCTCGGTGGCCTCAGCGATAGCCTTTTCCTCGTTGGTGGGAACGACCAGTACGGGGATAGCTGAGTCCTCGGTGGAGATGAGGCGGGGCTCATCGCCGCGTACCTTGTTGGCTTCGGCGTCCAGCTTGATGCCCAGGGCGCCAGGTCTATATAAACCCTTGTTCAGCTGCGACTTCCAGGTATTGGAGGAAGCCCACATCAGTAATGTCACCGGGTCTCATGTAGGGGCCTTCTTCGGGATCTTGTGGGCGTTTGGTTGGGAAGCCTATCCAGCCTCTAAGGTAGCGATCTAAGCTATTGCCCATACCACGGGAGCCGTACATTTTATAATCAGTGATACGCCCATTTTCTGCCATGAGGATGAGCGAGACTCTGTGTCCCAAACTGTGTTGAGCTGAGATAATGCGGTATTCAAGAGGAATATTTGAGTTGCATTGATCGAAGAGTAACTGCATTTTCCATTCTGCAATTTCAGCTCTTTCTTCTGCGGTTTCGGTATATCCTCCGTCGAATATTTTATCTGTTTCGTAAGTATCTAGGGGCCAGGATATTGTGTTGAGCGTGATGGGGTGAGTGATGGTGTATAGGGAATCTACTGTGTCTGCTCGTATTTCTTCGTCATGGTGGTAGCCGTCTGGTTCCATATAGGCAAGGGGGAGTTGGTAGGCACCGTATTTTTCTTCAAGGAGAATGTAGATCTCTTCTTTGGTGGGTTGTTGGGGGTTAGCTTTGAGCCAACGGCTGAGCAGGTTTGTTTTTTCTTCTGCTGTTAGCAAGGTGTTCCTCCTCGTGCAGCGGTTCCGTAGAACATGTGGGAGCCCGGTGACCTGTGAGCAGGATGGTAGTGGCAGTATTTTCCAGTGCCATTTCTATCACGCTCTGGGCCGATAGCGTCTTGATATCGTACACTGTACGCAACTCTGCCAGCGCCTGCCTTCGTAGTTGACCATACGTTTTTTCCGGCTCTTGCCCATGAGATTGATTCATTAAATGTCATTCCGTCGCCAATCCAAAGGCCGCCATTATGGAGGGTAGCTTTGTAATGTGCGGGAGGGTTTTTCTTTCTGCGTATGGCCTCTTGAATTTTGGGTATAGCTTTCTCTGCTGCTATATAGGTGACCCCAACAACCACAATAACTGCGCTAGCTACAAATAGAGCTTTTAATGCAGCTCCGAGTGAAGGTACGAGAACTAGGGCTAGTGGTATCGCGTCGTAGGTGGCGTAGTCTGACCGGGACTCATATGATTCACCAGTTATTGGGTCGTATAGCGTGAACCAAATAAGTTCTTCATTGAGTTGATGAATTTCGAGAAGATACTCTGAATTATCAATATTTTCATTATCGCTCTGAATTGATACCTCATGAACTCCTGACGAAACATCAATATCGATTTCCTGAGTTAATTCGCTGCTGTCAGATAATTCGAAGCTTGTTTCTAGCGATATTTTATTTTCGCTAATGTTTATTGATTCGAGTTGTTGCGAGCTTTTTCTTAGTTCCTCATCTATCTCCACTTCAATTTCCACTTCTTTTGTGGGTGTAATATAGAACGGAGAGTGCTGGTTGCTTGTGGCAAGTGATGGCTGAAGACCGCTTAGGGTAATAGTAAGAATCAAAGTCATTACTGTTATTATACGTTTTTTATTCATTGTTTTTCCTCTCGATATCTTGAATCGTTAAGCAGGGATGTGATATCTTTCTTATGTAGATAGCTCTCTGCTAGAAAAATACCTGCATTTGCGACAGCAATCGATGTTCCAGTTGCTAGACCTGTTTCATTCTGTGCATTTACATATTTAACTTGTGTTCCCGGGAAAAATATATCAATCTGACCGTTTGAGTTGTATATCGCAGGTTTCCCTTTTTCATCGAGTGCACCAACTGACCAGACCCCTTCTAGCGCAGCGGGATACCCTATTGGACCTCCAATATTATTCCCTGCGCTAGCAAGTATTGTCGCCCCAGAATCTAGCAAACATTTGGTCACCCTTTCCAGGTCTTTACTTGAATTACTCATTGACATGGGTAGGAGAATTATATCTGGGTCGGTTAAGCAGG